>JAUHYS010000209.1 GCA_030426445.1 bacterium | reverse complement strand
GCTTAATCAGGTCATGCTTAAAACGGGTCTTCCTATGGGTTTTGGTATCTTAACCACCGATAATGAGGAGCAAGCGATTGAGAGATCTTCTCACGACCAAAAAAACAAAGGTCGCGAAACGGCGCGTACAGTTGTCGAAATGGCTTTATTAAAAAATGGGATAGGGGATTAAATGGGAACGCGGCGCCATGGACGAGAGATCGCTTTGCAGCTTCTATACGAGATGGATAGTAGTGAGCACACTCTGGATGAAATTCTATCTCAAGATTTGACATTGCGTTTTGGGGGTGGCTTAGACTCCTTGAGTTTAGAAGAAAAGAGCAAGATGTTTGATTTTGTGATCTCTATTTTAAAGGGAGTTCGAGAGCATCAAACAAGAATTGATAAAATGATCGAACAATACTCAACTCATTGGAAGATCAGTCGCATGGCAAAAGTAGACCGTAATATTTTGCGTCTGGCGACCTATGAGATGCAATACTGTCCGGATATTCCAGTTTCGGTTTCGATTAACGAGGCCATTGACTTAGCCAAAACTTTTGGTAGTGAGGACTCCAGTGCATTTATCAATGGAGTATTAGACCATATTGCTAAAGTGCTCAGGGAAGCCCCTCGAACTTAGTTGTGTAATAAAGTATCAGGCTTATTTTCTAATTTAGGATAATTCATGATTCATTTAAACATTTCTCGCGATTCTTTAGATAAAATTCAAGCAGAGCTAGCCATCATTTTTGCTTTTGAGGATATTCGGCCGCTGAAAGGTCAGGCAGGTATGCTCGATTGGCGCCTCAACGGCCAGCTTTCTCGCTTTATGTTAGAGCATCGTTTTAATGCAGCCAAAGGAGAAGCCTTACTCATGCCTAGTGGTGGTCGAGTCGCGGTGGATCAACTCATGATTTTAGGCCTTGGTCAAGTTGGTCAAATCAATGATCAAAATATTCCGCAATACCTTTCGCTCATGCTCAGTAAACTCATGGGTAAAAAATCCCATTCTTTTTGCTTGACCATGAGTGATCTGGCTTCAGGTCTTTTTGAATGGCGCAATACCGTGCGTTTATTTATCTCGATGCTTTCCGGCAAGGAAGAAGACTACCAAATTCATTTGCTCGAACCCGAGGAATATGTCGACGATGCCCGGTCCAGACATATGGAATTTGCCTACGATGTGCAGGTAAGCTATCATTAGTCTGTTTTGGCTTGAAAAAATAAGTAAAGAGGTGTAAAAATAGAGGTATAAAATAGTGCCTAAAATAGGTACTAATTATGGTTTCAAAATAATTTTGACTTCTTGGTTTAATCACAAAGAGTTAACACGAAGATGAGTTAAAGGTTTTTATGTCGTTAAAACTCAATATCCGTCCAGAGATTGATGAAGAAATGGAAAGTCTTATTTCTGCTTTTTCTATACGCTCTAAAACTGAGTATATTAATCAGGCTATTGATAATTACAATCAACAACTCAAGCGAGAGTTAGAACTTAAAAAACTAACAAAGTATTTTAAAGCATATCTTCCAGAAGCCCAATCGGTGATGCATGAATTCTCTAAAATCAAAAGTCACTGATATCGAAAAAGGATTTTGTTACCTTATTGATATGAATCCAGGACGTCGTTCCAAACCAGGTAAAATTCGACCTGCCTTAGTTATTCAGTCCTCAGATACGATTCGAGCCGGTAGTCCTGGGATTGTCACGATTCCTTTAACCAGCCAACTACAAGAAGAAAACATCCTTCGTGTCAGGCTACTTGCTTCTGAATATTCCTTTTTAGAAAAAGACTCCGATGTCTTGATTGATCAGATTCATACAGTAGACCGCAGTTTATTCATTCGGGAGTTAGGTCTCTTGCACACAAAAGATTTAAAAAAGATCTCCTCTGGCATTCATTTTTTGCTGGTTTAATTTTTTTTCCTTTTTATAAAACCAAAAACCCTACTCCTACGTCTCTAAGCTGTTTGAATTGATTATTGAGTTTCATTTCGAAAAGGCCCTTCATCACTATTTGCCTTTTCGTTCTTTTTCAAAGCTTCAATCCGTCCTTAGCTGGAGAAAAGCCTATGCGTTTTTTAAGCCTTACCGTTGCTTTATTGATTTCTTTTCTTTTATCTTTTTCTTTTTTACAAAATGTTGTTGCCCAAATTCAGTCCACTTCAGACTCTAATATCGTTACCATGCCTTGGTCCGATTTTCAGCAGCTTTGGAAGAGCGGTCAAGAGGAACCTTCACAGCGGATGAGGCCTTACGCCTATGGAAAGGCCCTTTATGAAGGGACGACTCAGGTCAATGGAGAGGACTATTTATTACATTTTAAGTTGTCGTTTAAAGTAGAAACTTTTGACGAGCATGACCACTTGGTGCCCTTTTTAGCAGCAGGGTTAAACTTAGAAAAACTCATTATAGACGGTCAATCCGCAACTTGGACTTTACATGACGGGTTTTATCAAGCCCCAATTGGGCATGCAGGTGTTCATGCCTTGGAGGCTTATTTTACCCTTAAAATCCCTCAAGAACATTGGCCGCGTAATTTGAGGCTGCCGCTAGCTCCCATGCCACAAAATGAACTCCAGTTGTGGGTACCGGATCAGGAGATTGAGGCACAACTGAGTTCTGGAGTGACTGTTGCAACGGTTGCGGAAGGGACTATGACAAAAATTCATGCTTTTTTTCCTGCTAGTCCTGTACTCGAGCTTAAGTGGCTAAAAAAATCCGAGGGCCGGCAAGAACTTGATCTAAAAATGGATGCACATGTTGCTAATTATATTTCTTTGGAAGAGGCTGGCGCCGAACTCCAAAGCCAGGTTGATTTTAGGATTCTTCAGGGACAGAACAATGTTTTTCAGGTTAAACTTCCTAAATTTTTAGATGTCTTAGAGGTTACGACAAGTGATATTAATAACGGAATTTCTCAATGGTATACCGAAGAGCAGGGGGAATTTAAACTCATTCATATTTATTCCGCTTATCAACAAAAAGAGAAATTTAGTGTTCAGCTTAAACTTGAGCATACCACCAGTCAGTCTTCTTACCCCTTTGAGGTTCCAACGATTGTCCCTCAAAATGTCGACCGCTTTGATACCGAAGTCGCAGTGGGTTCACGCAATAATGTAGAAGTGCAGGAACTCAAAATTACAGATGCCGAGAGGCTAGATGTGCGTTTTATTTCGGAGTCCTTACAGGCCTTTGCAAAAAATCAAGCGCTTTATTATTACCGTGTGCTCACTCCTCAAACCCAACTCAAATTTCAAGTCAAAAGTCATGAGCAGGTTAGCTTACTTAAAACACGGATCGACCGCGTCGAAGCCACCAGTGTCATTGCAGATTCGGGTATGGTGATGACCAAAATGACTTTTCTGGTAAAAAATAATCAGGCCCAGTTTTTGCGTTTTCAATTACCTGATAAAGCACATTTGCTTTCGGTCTTTTTAAAGGGAAAGGAAGTCCAACCCAGTCTAGATCAAAACAATCAACTCTTATTGCCCATTGTGAAATCAGTGAATTCAAGTTTTCCCGTAGAGATTGCCTTTTTGGCAAAGCAATCCTCATTTTTTTGGTTTGGGCATAAGTTGCTTGACCTAGTGCAGTCCGATTTGCCTGTTGGAGAATTGCATTGGCAGCTTTATGTGCCGGACAACTATCAAACAGTTTACTTTGGTGGAAACGTCCAGATGCAGGGTTATTCCAGCTTGAGCAAACTTAAAAATTTGATCCGTCATTTTGTTTATTATGAGGGTAGTCAGGCAGCTTATGCAGGAGGCGACAAAAGCTATGATTATAACAGTCAGGGTTTGCGTAAACGTTTTAAGGCAGGAAAAAAAGAAATGTATTACGGCAATGGGGTCAGTAAGAGCATACAAAAAGATTTAGCCAGTCGTCAGATCCAAGTGGATATTCCTGTGAGCGGCCGGGGTCATCCCTTTCATGCTTATTTGCTTAAAGATAAAGTGCCGCATTTAAGTTTTTTATACATTAATCAGTCTCTTAAAGAAGTCTTCCACCTGATCATCCAATTTATTGTCGCTCTTTTTGCTTTTGTGATTTTGAGTTTAATCTTTGAACGTGTTTCCATTCCTCAAAAACTAAAAAGAAGAAGGGTTTATCTTAAAGCCTTAGTTGCTTTTGCGGGATTTTTTGTTTTGTTGATGGTTTTTTCCCTAGATGCCTTTGTGAGTATTATTCAGGGGTTTTGGTTGGCTCTTTTTGCCTTTGTCTTGTGGCAAAATCGTCAGCGAGCAAAAAACTTTCGCCAACAAATCCAGCATCGTTATTTTAAATATGTGCCGGAGGCCTTACTGATTTTGTGTTTACCCATCTTGCTCATCACACTGATGA
>JAUHYS010000208.1 GCA_030426445.1 bacterium | reverse complement strand
GCCAAGATACGCGCCAGTGAGGTTTTTCCTGTTCCCCTGACTCCAGTAAACAAATAAGCGTGATGCAGGCGGTCCTGCTTAATCGCGTTTTCTAAGGTGGTGGTGACATGGTCTTGCCCCACCACTTCTTTGAAGCTTTGAGGGCGATATTTACGAGCTAAAACTTGATAAGACATGCTTATTACGGAGTCTGAAAATAGAGATTGATAGAGTTTACTTAATAGTTGGCCAGGCTGACCTCGCTGCACAACAAAAATTCCGCTACCGTTGCTTCCTTCCGGACCTGGCGGATTCACAGACCTCGTTTGCGCGAGGGCCCGGCCGTTTTTAGACTTAAGTCAGTCCGATAAGAGATGCAAGGGTTCTTTTTATTAGAAGGTTTAGACCCGGCGAACAATAGATTTCAGGAGGAACCCCTACAAATTATCCAAATATTGAAAAAAGGGGTAGAAATCATTCATAAACTAATGGATAGACAGTTTCCCGGCTCGGGTAAGTGTAAAAAAATAACCTTTCATTCAAGAACGGACCATCATTGAGCTTAGACACCTAAATTAAGCTGAATATGAATTTTTATGACTTTTATCGAAAAAATAAAAAACGGACAAATTAATGTCAAAAACGAAATTTTATCTGGATTAACTGTGGCCTTAGCTTTAGTCCCGGAAGCCGTCGCTTTTTCTATCATTGCGAATGTAAGTCCATTAATTGGACTCTATTCGGCTTTTATTATTGGACTCATCACTTCATTATTAGGTGGCCGGCCGGGAATGATCTCAGGAGCTACTGGCGCTATTGCAGTTGTTATTGTCAGCCTGGTTTTAAGACACGGGGTCGAATACCTCTTTGCTGCTGTCGTCTTAATGGGAGTCATTCAAATATCCATTGGTCTACTTAGGCTCAGTAAATTTATTCGGCTAGTCCCACATGCAGTCATGCTTGGTTTTGTTAATGGCCTCGCCATCGTTATTTTCATGTCCCAGCTCAGCCAATTTAAAATAGAAAGTGGCGACACAAGTCAGTGGCTAAGTGGACCCGCCCTATGGATCATGCTTGGCTTCGTTGTTCTCACCATGGGAATCATCCACTTCTTGCCTAAACTCACCAAAGTCATTCCATCCTCTTTAGTCGCTATTCTTTCGGTATCTTTTATTATTATTTTCTTTGGAATTCCGACAAAAACCGTTGGTGATATTGCCTCCATAGCGGGCGGCTTACCTGAGTTTCATATTCCTATGGTACCTCTCACCTGGGAAACATTAAAAATTATTTTTCCCTACTCTCTCATCATGGCTTTAGTGGGGCTTATCGAGAGCTTACTCACACTCACAGTCATTGATGAAATGACCGAGACTCGTGGACGCAGCAGTAAAGAGTGCGTTGCGCAAGGCATTGCAAATACAGTTTGTGGATTTTTTAGCGGCATGGGTGGCTGTGCAATGATCGGGCAAAGCATCATCAATACGAGTTCTGGCGGACGCTCGAGGCTCTCCGGAATGATTGCAGCTGTTGCTTTGTTATTTTTCATATTAGCCGGATCAACTTATATCGAAAAAATTCCAATGGCTGCATTGGTCGGGCTTATGTTCATGGTTGCAATCGGAACTTTTGAATGGGCAAGTCTAAAAATCATTCGACGCGTTCCCACAACCGATGTAATTGTCATGATACTTGTTGCGGGTGTTACCGTTATTTTTCATAACCTGGCTGTTGCTGTCATCATCGGAGTCGTTATTTCTGCCCTAGCTTTTGCTTGGGAAAACGCCGTCAGAATTCGAGCCCGAAAATATACCGATGAGCATGGCATGAAACATTATGAAATCTATGGACCTTTATTTTTTGCTTCAGCTAGCACCTTTTGCGAAAAGTTCGATATTTTAAATGATCCAGAACATGTTGTCATTGACTTTAAAGAAAGTCGCTTAGTGGATCACTCTGCCATTGAAGCGGTCAATAAAATCACCGGTCGTTACGCAAAAGTGAATAAAAAAGTTCACCTTCGCCATTTAAGTGAAGACTGCCGCTTACTACTCGATAACGCAGAATCCATTATTGAGGTCAATTATTACGAAGACCCACATTATAAATTAGTCGTTGATGCCCTCGAATAAAAAAAGCTCATTTGCAAAGAAAAATAAATCTGCTAGTGCCTAAGCATGGTACAAAAAAAAAAAAATCTCCTTTAAAAATCCAAAAAATTTATAATTTTCTTTGCGACTTTGCACCACCCCAACTAGCAGAATCCTGGGACAATATCGGTCTACAGGTTGGCAACCTTCAAGACGAAGTCAGCAAAGCCTTAATTAGTTTAGATCTCACCGAAGAAGTCCTATGGGAAGCTGTCGACAAGGATGCCCATTTAGTCATTACCCATCACCCACTCTTTTTTAAACCCATCCAGTGTCTAGATGACTCTCAAGTCACAACTCGCTTGGCACGCCTGGCTAGCAACATGGATATTACCGTACTCTCCTTTCACACCAACTTGGATGCCACTCAAAACGGACTCAATGATTTACTCGCCAAGCAATTGGGTCTTAAAAACTGCGCAGCACTGATCGCTTCTCAAGACCCTAAAAAACCCAAAGCAGGGCTGGGTAGAGTGGGCAAACTCAGTAAAAAAATAAGCCTGCAAGATTTATTGGAAAAAATCAGCTCAAAATTAAAACTGGATAATATTCGCTATGCCGGTTCACCCAATCATCAAGTACAAAAAGTTGCCGTCATGACAGGCAGTGGCGCCGGTTTTTTTAACGAAGCCCTCGCTGCTGGAGCTGACGTTTTGGTCACGGGTGATCTCAAGTACCATCAAGCCTTGGATGCCATCGCTCAAGGCATTTGCATCATTGATATTGGACATTTTGCAGGTGAAATCGGCATGGTGCAGTTAGTAGCAGAAAAATTAAAGGCCTGGGCAAAAAAACAACAATATACGCTTGAAGTCTTTGAAACACAGAGCCAAAGCGACCCGATTAAATACTGGAGCCCTCAAAGTACCCTCTCCGAAAATTTTTTAAACAAATTTAAGGTGGCCTAACACCCAATGGATTTTAACACGCTATGAGAAAACAACTCCAAAACAAAAAACGCCTCATCATCAAAATTGGCAGTTCGATTTTGGTCAATGAAGAAGGCCAATTACTCAGTCAGCGTTTTCGAAAAATTGCTAAAACCGTTGCAGAATTACGCGAGAACAAAGTTGAAGTGGCACTCGTCAGTTCCGGTGCGATTGCTGCGGGCATGAGTCGTCTTAACATGCACCGCAAACCTAAACGTATTTCTCTCAAACAAGCCGTAGCCGCTGCCGGCCAACACGCCTTGATGTTCGAATATGAAAAGGCCTTTGCCAAACATCAACTCAAGGTCGCTCAAGTCTTGGTCAGCCGAGATGATTTTGCCAACCGTCGCCGTTATTTAAACATTCGCCATAGTTTGTTTGAAATTCGCAAGCTGGGTTTAATTCCTATTATCAACGAAAATGATAGTGTGGCCACCGACGAAATCAAATTTGGTGACAACGACAACCTCTCTGCATTGGTCACTAGTGCTTACGAAGCCGATCTGTTGATCATTTTAAGTGACGTGGATGGCGTTTATGATTTAGACCCCTACACCTACCCAGATGCCAAACGCCTCAGCATGATTGAAAAAATAGATGAGCAGGTAAAACTTGGTGCGACAGATACTCTACGCCCCAGCAGCACAGGAGGCATGCGCACCAAATTGGAGGCCGCGGAAAAGGCGCAACATTACGGAGTCGCCACCTTAATTGCAAGTGGGCACAGCTCCAATGTCATTCAACGCATTCTCCAAGGAAAAGACATTGGCACTTTGATTATTCCCCAAGACGGAGACAACCGCCTTAGTGCCAAAAAACATTGGTTGGCTTACAACTTAAAAGCACTGGGCAGCTTGCGCATTGATCCAGGCGCTGGTGAGGCCTTAAAAAAAGGCCGTTCTTTGCTGAGTTCAGGGGTGATGAAAGTCGAGGGAAATTTTAATAAAGGGGACCCCGTTGATATTTTTTGCAAGGGAGAAAAAAAGGTCTTAGCCCGTGGACTAACCAGTTATAACTCCATCGAAATCGAAAAAATCAAAGGGCTTAAAAGTTCCCAAATTGAAAAGGCCTTAGGTTATAAATACATGGACGAAATCATCCACCGCAATGATTTGGTGATTTTGGCTTAAGTTTGACATTATAATCTCTAAATTTCAAAAAAGTTCTTTTTTTCTAAATAGTTAGTAATATAAAAGAAAACTGAGCATTTATTATTTGGGGAAGGGGTCATTAAAGAAAGTCGAGGAGTCCAAATTTTTTAAAATACAATTTATAAATCTAGAACAAACATAGTC
>JAUHYS010000207.1 GCA_030426445.1 bacterium | reverse complement strand
TGGTGGGTTATCTGTGCTATGATATGATCCATTATGCCAGCCATCACCTGCCTATGAAAAATCGCTACGCAAACTATCTTAAACGCTACCATTTGCTCCATCATTTTAAAGACAGTGACAAGGGCTATGGAGTCAGTTCTCCGGTATGGGACTATGTTTTTCAAACCCGTTTTTCCGAAAGAAAATAATCTTTCTCTATTTTGCTAGCTTAAATTGATTTAAACTGGCCTATACCTTGCCTTATCTCTTTATTAAATAAATTAGTGAAAGTGATTCTTATGGAAATCGAAAATAATGAAGCGACTATAAAATCAAATTCTGCATACACTCCCCTGTTTGTTTTAGCTTTTGTGACGCTGTTCTTATCCAGTAAGTATTTTTTGGGAGGCCTCGAAAGGCCGCATTGGTTGTTTGCTTTAGCTATCTTTGCAGCCTTTTATCTCAGTCGTTTTACCCGTCAATTTCTGATTATTTCGCTTCCGGTAATTCTTTATGCGACGATTTATGATTTTTTGCGTTACATCCCTTTTGCTTGGTTCAAACCGATTCATGTTGTGGGCCCTTATGTTTGGGATCAATGGTTAGCGGGCATTCATTATGAAGGTAGCTTATTGTCCTTGAATCAGTGGTTATATAAAGTTTTTCAGTCGAATTTTTTTGATTTCTTTTCTGGAGCGATCTACTTTTTACACATTCCGGTTGTACTCGCGATGATTTTTTTATTGTGGAAGAAGTGCACACGTCTAGAGGCTCAAAGCTACACCATGGCTTTTTTGATTATTAACTTAATGGCCTTTGCGACTTATGTTTTTTTTCCGGTTGCCCCTCCCTGGTACGTCGAAAAATTTGGTCTGGTTCAGCCACTGCATCCGGTCCTAGGAGATGCCGCTGGCTTGGTAGCCTTTGACCAATTATTAGGAATCAATTTATATACTGACAGTTATAAATTAGGAGCTGTGACCTTTGGCGCCATCCCTTCTATGCATGCGGGTTTTGCAACTTTGGTGTGGTTTTATAGTTTTAAATTAGGAAAAAAATGGGTTGGGTTGATTGGGGCTTATATATTAAGCATGTATTTTTCAGCCCTCTATTCTCAGCACCATTACCTTATTGATGTACTTTTTGGAATCTTGTACGCACTAGTCGCTTGGTATTTGACCGACCGGTTCTTATCTAAATTTTTTAAGCGAGTTTATGATCGTTTGTGGAATTACTTTTTGCCTGATTGATTAGAACGCCCCCTGTCCCCCTCTTCATCTCAAGAGGGGGGACATCCACAGGGTCATTCTTTAATATGGGCAAACTACGGAGACTCGAATAAATTAAATAATGGGTTTCTTTTTATTAACTTTGTAACGTTGTCCCCCTCTTGAGATGAAGAGGGGGACAGGGGGCGTTTGAATCATCCTTTATTGAGGGACGGCCCGGTTGATTTCTCCCGTTACAATATCCGCAAAGTAGATATCTCCAGTGCTTAAATCCACGTCCATTGCAACAGGAGCGCCTTGGCTACCTTCTGCTTCGGGGGTTCTTTCGATAATTCTCTCAAAGCTTGAACCTGGTTGGTTACCAAAGTTGCTGACTTCAAGTTTGTAAATGCCTTTGCGTTCATTAGTTGTCGAGTTGGATTTTCCATAACAAGCCACAAGAAAGGTCGCTTGGCTGTTGGCCACAGCATCAGGGATGATACCTCCACCTGGATGGAAAGCTACTGAAGTGGGGGCTTGTATTGGAGAGAGAAGCTCTAAGACGGCTTCTGGAGGAAGAAAGCCCGCATTGACATCTAATACAGAGATCCAAGAGTCGGCTTCGTCACTGCCATCATAACCTAAACTCACTTGCTCATCAAACTCGTGACCAAAGTCGATGACTTCTAAAAACCACAAACGATCATTGACACCATTGCCATTTTCGACTCCCAAAACACGTCTTCTGTCGTCGATGCTTTCGGGTAGCATGGCGATACCGTAAGTGTTACGAATTCCAATGGCAGCCACTTTTGGATACTCTGGCCAAGGGCGGGGGCCTAAGGGGTCGGAACCATCGCGTTGCATTAAAAGTAATTTACCATGGCCTTCGATACTTGGGTCAAGTGCATTCGAAGTTTCAAACCCATCTCCAATAGAAACTAAAATATGTGGGGCACCTTCATACATAAAACCAATACCGTCCTGGATTTGGTGGGCTTCTGCAGAGGCTTGAGGGCCTTCGTAAATCATGTCTTCGTCGGTGCCATAAAGCTCAGTATCTTGGAAGGTGGCTGTGACGCGAGTGATACGATTAAGAAAGTCTCCATTGACACTTTGTTGATAGCTTAAAAAAACATCTCTATCCGCTGCATTGTCCGATTCGGGATTAAAGTTGGCTCCAAAAAACAGACCGGTTAAACCGCGTTCGCCTTGAACCCCTAAATCTCCTAAATCATAGAAGAAGGTTTCTTGCTTGGTCCAATCTTCTCCGTCTTTTTTATAGACCAAAACTTGTCCACCCAATTGAGCGACAAACATCCATTGGCCATCAGCAGTAATTTTTAAACGAGTGGGAATAAATGCTGTCGATATTTTAGAAATGTTAAAAGTGTTCGCTGTTGATGCTTGATAAGTCAGGGGTGCATTTTCATCCACATCTGGGACGTCTGTAGGGTCAAATGAGTTAGTGCAGCCCAAGAAAGTTCCCGCTATAAATACAAATAGCAGTGTCAATATTGATTGAGATTTTTTTCTCGTGAACATAATTGCCTCCAAAAGATTGCAAATTTGATTTAATCCATCATTAGGGTAAAAGTGATAAAATTTGGTTAAAGATTATTTGGGTGTCATTCACTATCATTCAGTTATGGCTTTATTCTGATATTTGTAGTTTTAGATCAACCTTTTTATTTATATTTCTAAAGAATGATCAGTAGACTAAACGCTGTGTTGAGAGTAAATATTTTCTCAAGCTAAAAAAGAGCAAACTATGTTAAAATGGTTTTAAGAGATTTCTAGGATTGAAACCAATACCATTTTTGAGTACAACTTTGAGACAAAGTTGAAGGAAATCAATAATAAAGGAATTTTGTGGTTACGATTGAATCAATCAGTCAGCAAATAAAAAAATACGACAAAAACGCCAATACGGATATTATTGATGAAGCCTATCAAGTTTCTTCACAAGCGCACGAGGGTCAAAAAAGGGCCTCGGGTGAACCGTACATGATCCATCCACTTGAGGTAGCCGAAATCCTGACTCAACTCCAGCTCGATTCTTCTTCTATTGCAGCCGGCCTTCTCCACGATACTGTCGAAGATACTAAAATGAAGCTTTCTAGTATTCGCAGCCATTTTGGTGATGAGATTGCTTTGCTAGTTGATGGAGTGACTAAATTAAGCAAGATCAAATTTTCTTCTACCGAAGAAAAACAAGCGGAAAATTTTCGTAAAATGATCTTGGCCATGTCTAAAGATATTCGGGTGATTTTGATTAAACTTTCGGACCGTCTTAATAACATGCGAACTTTGCATCATTTGCCGCCAGAAAAACAAAGAAAAGTTGCTCAAGAAACACTGGATATTTATGCGCCTCTTGCCAATCGCTTGGGGATTCAATGGGTCAAAGTTGAACTAGAAGATCTATGCTTAAAATATTTAAAGCCTGACATCTATAAGTTTCTACATAAGTCTTTAGAAACGAAGCGTAAAAATTCTGCGTCTTATATGAAAAAAGTACAGAATTTAGTTCATCAAAAATTATCGAGTTACCATGTCGAACATAAAATTTCGGGGCGTTTAAAACACACTTTTAGTATTTACCGAAAAATGGAAGCGCAGAATATTTCCTTTGAGCAAGTTCATGATATCATTGCCTACCGTATTCTAGTGAATAGCATTCGCGAATGTTACGAAGTTTTAGGTGTCATTCACGAACTCTGGAAGCCGATTCCCGGGCGTTTTAAAGATTATTTAGCGATGCCTAAGGTCAACAATTATCAATCTCTGCATACAACGGTGATTTGTTTAGATGGAGAAAGAGTCGAGTTTCAAATCAGAACCCATGAGATGCATGAAATCGCTGAGTCAGGTGTAGCTGCACATTGGAATTATAAAGAAGACGGTGGTATTTCACAAGACGATCAAACAAAACTCCAATGGCTACGTGACCTGATCGAGCTACAAAAAGATCTTAAAGATCCCGCTGAATTTTTAGATACAGTTAAACTCGATTTATTTGCGACCGATGTTTATGTGTTTACGCCTAACGGAAAGCTGATTGAATTGCCTTACGGGTCTTGCCCCATTGATTTTGCCTATGCCATTCATACTGAGGTGGGTAATCAATGCATAGGAGCGAAAGTCGAGGATAAAATTGTTCCATTAGATTACCAAC
>JAUHYS010000206.1 GCA_030426445.1 bacterium | reverse complement strand
CACGGCGGTGTTCCAGTTGGAATCCCGCGGCATGAAAGACTTGATCAAGCGTCTACAACCTGACTGTTTTGAAGACATGATCGCACTGGTGGCACTGTTTCGACCTGGGCCGCTGCAATCGGGCATGGTAGATAACTTTATCGAACGTAAGCATGGCCGTGAGGAAATCTCATACCCAGATGCTACCTGGCAACACGAGTCGTTAAAGCCCATTCTTGAGCCGACCTACGGCATCATCTTGTACCAAGAGCAGGTCATGCAAATTGCGCAGGTGCTAGCGGGTTACACCTTGGGCGGCGCGGACATGTTACGTCGTGCCATGGGTAAGAAAAAGCCCGAAGAAATGGCCAAGCAAAAAGAAAAGTTTATGCAGGGGGCGGCAAAGAAAAAAATTCCTTTAGATAAAGCGAAAAAAATTTTCGATCTAATGGCAAAGTTTGCAGAGTACGGATTTAACAAATCTCATAGTGCAGCCTATGCCTTGGTTTCTTATTATACGGCTTATTTAAAAACACATTTTACTGTCGAATTTATGGCAAGTTTACTCACTCATGATATGTCCAACACGGATAAGATTTTGCTTTATATCAGTGAGTGCAAGGAACATGATATTGAAGTTTTAGGACCTGATATTAATACCAGCGAGCGGGAATTTTCTGTCGAAGGGCAAGAAAAAATTCGTTTTGGCCTAGCCGCTGTCAAAGGAGTTGGGGATGCGGCTATTACTTCCATTCAGGAAGAGCGTGAGAAAGAAGGCAAGTTTACTTGTATTTTTGACTTTTGTGAACGCGTGGATTTACGCCGTGTAAATAAAAAAGTTATCGAGTCTCTGATAAAATGCGGGGCCTTTGATGCATTACATCAAGACCGCCATGCCTTATTTGCAGGAATTGACACAGCGATGGAGTGGGGGGTGAAGAAACGCCGCGATTCACAATTGGGTCAGACTACGATGTTTGATTTAATGCCAGAGCAACACTCTAAACCTCAACTTCCTAAAAATAAACCCTGGCGAGAACCCGAAAAACTTGCTTTTGAAAAAGAAGCCTTGGGCTTTTATTTAAGTGGTCATCCTTTAAGTCCCTATCAGGAGCAAATTAAACGCCTTGCCTCCTATGATACGCAGTCCTGTCAGCAGGCTATCGACAAATCTGAAGTTGCCTTATGCGGTGTTGTTGCCAGCTTAAAAGAAATTCGTACCAAAAAGGGTAAGCGTATGGGCTTTGTCAGACTCGAAGATATGGTGGGTTCGTTAGAGTTGGTTGTCTTTAACGAAGTCTACGAGTCCTGCTTGAGTTTATTGCAATCTGAACAACCCATTTATGTGACTGGCGAAATCAATCTTCAAGAAGATAATGTTAAAATTTTGGCTAGAGAGATATTATCACTTGATGAAATGCGACTCCGCAAATCGCAGTCGGTCCATCTTAAAATTGAAGCCGACTTGATGAGTTCACAAGCTTTTCAACAATTAAAAGGTATATTAGAAAAATATCCTGGGCGTTTACCCATATATTTACACATTAATAAAATTAAAGAAGTGACTGTATTGGAATTGCCACCCGATTTACATATTCATTTAAATGAAAATTTTATCTTTGATGTGGAGCAACTTTTGGGGCAGGCTTCGGTAGTACTCAACTAAAGGGGTTTCTATTCAAAGTTTTTTTAAGGAGATATTAAAATGAAAACATTTAAGTTTTTTTCAATACTTGTAATAGTTTTGTCTTTGTTTATTCATGCTTGTGGAGACAATATTGAATGTGGTGATGGGAACATCGATCTTGCTGAGGAATGCGATGATGGCAATGATATTAATGACGATGGATGTAGTAATTTATGTTTATTGCCTATTTGCGGAGATGGGATCCTTAATCAAGCTTTTGAAGAATGCGATGACGGTAATGATCTAGATGATGGGTGTGATAATGATTGCACTTTACTTTAGCTCGCTAAAAAACCACCCACGATCGGTAAAAATAAATTATCCAAACCTCTTTTAGAAAAGACTTCTATGAAGCTAGTAATAAACGCAATCATTAAGGCAGGTTTCCATCCTAAAATTAAAGTTAAAAAACAAAAACTTGAAATTAAAAAAGTAAAGCTGCCTAAGTAGGTTTTATTTGTTAGTGGAATTTTTTTTTTGCCCCATTGCACTCCGACGATAGCCGCCAAGACATCTCCTCCACAAACCAGCAAGGCCCCCACAAGAGCAGCTCGAAAGGGAAAGAAAAAAGTGCTAAGCCCCAACCCCAGAGCAAGGTAAATGGGCGCTAGATCTATATCAGGGGATCGTGTTAGTTTGTGAACACGAAACCACTCATTTACCAAGTAGAATAAACTTAACAAAAACAGTAGAGTTAAAGTAAAACTAGCCTGCCAGGTAAATAAAAATGGAACTCCAAGTCCTGGTAGGTGTAAAGACTTTCTTAATATTTCTTTTTTAACTTCAGGGAGCATAGAGGCAACCCAAAAAAGTAGTATAAAAGTTATTTTTTTTCAATAAGTTAAAATATCTTTATCTTAAACTTGACCCCGTTCTCTGCTTAGGCTAGTTAGCTGCCTCAATTTGAAAGTTAACATCACAAATCATTATTGATCAGTCGGCTATAAGTAAACGACTCAATTTACTAAATGTCTTTAAGGAGGCTCATTGTGATTTTTAGTTTTATGGATTTTTTGTGGATGGTCATGGGAGTAGGTGCTTTAGCACTTATTTTTGCATTGGTTAAAAGTACCTGGATTAGCAAACAAGATGTCGGGTCCGAACGGATGGCAGAGATTGGCCAGTTCATTCGTGAGGGAGCCATGGCTTTCCTAAGTAAGGAATACAAGACGCTAAGTGTTTTTGTTATTATCGTGGCTGGTCTACTTATCTATGCAAACTATCATCAAGCAGATAGCAGCCCCTTAATTGGAGTCTCTTTTATATTAGGGGCCTTAGCTTCTGGTTTAGCGGGTTTTTTTGGTATGCGTGTGGCTACCAGTGCTAACGTCCGTACAACAAATGCAGCTCGTAACGGTCTTGTAAAAGCATTAAAGATTGCTTTTAGCGGGGGAACTGTCATGGGAATGTGTGTTGTCGGCTTAGCGATGTTAGGTTTATGTATCTTAATCATTGCTTATTCCATGTTTTTTACTGATTGGGAAATTTCAAAAATTGTCACAGTCACTTCTGGTTTTAGTTTAGGGGCTTCCTCGATCGCTTTATTTGCTCGCGTGGGTGGTGGTATTTACACCAAAGCAGCAGATGTTGGAGCTGATTTGGTAGGAAAGGTCGAAGCAGGTATTCCCGAAGATGACCCACGTAATCCTGCAGTTATTGCTGACAATGTGGGAGATAACGTTGGAGATGTTGCTGGAATGGGGGCAGATCTTTTTGAATCCTTTGTGGGGGTTATTATTGCGGCGATGGTTTTGGGAGCTACGAGTACGGTGCCAAATGAAGCAGTCATCCTTCCCTTAGTTTTGGCAGGTGTGGGGACTTTGTGTTCCATTCTAGGGACCTTTTTTGTGAGAACCAAAGAAGGAGGCAATCCTCAAACGGCTCTAAACGTGGGAACCTTTGGGGCAGGTATCTTAATGGTTGCTGTAAGTTATTTTGTTATTCCCTATTTGCTTCCAAATGGTTTAGATTTTGGAGATGAGAAAACCTATACTGCTTTAGGTATTTTTTATGCAACGATTGCAGGTTTAGTCAGCGGAATTGCCATCGGTCTTATTACCGAACACTATTGTTCCAAAAATAAAAATCCGGTTAATTCAATTATTGATGCATCTACAACAGGACCGGCTACTAATATTATTGCTGGATTAGGTGTGGGAATGAAATCCACAGCTATGCCTATTGTTTTTATTGCGGCTGCGGTCTTGGTTGCCCATCATTTTGCAGGTTTGTATGGTATCGCAATTGCAGCCCTGGGTATGCTTTCAACCACTGGTATTCAACTTGCGGTCGATGCTTATGGTCCGATTGCAGACAACGCAGGTGGTGTTGCTGAGATGAGTGGCTTACCTAAAGAAGTCAGGCAACGTACAGATACACTGGATGCGGTCGGTAATACAACTGCAGCTATTGGGAAAGGTTTTGCGATTGGTTCAGCGGGATTAACGGCGATTGCTCTATTTTCAGCCTTTACTCAAAAAGCAAATTTAACTTCGATTGATATTACTCAGCCTAAAATTATGGCGGGATTATTTATTGGAGGAATGCTTCCTTTCTTATTTTCTTCTATGGCAATGAAAGCCGTGGGGGAAGCGGCTTTTGATATGATTAAAGAAGTAAGACGTCAGTTTAAAGAAATTCCTGGTTTGATGGAAGGTAAAGCGGAAGCAGAATTTTCTAAATGTGTGGAAATTTCGACTG
>JAUHYS010000205.1 GCA_030426445.1 bacterium | reverse complement strand
CGTCACTTTAAGTTTTTCCAGCGATGAAGCCGTCGCCGCAACAGGCTTTTCTGTTGTGGATGCAGATCAATGTGGAGGCATGGATATTTTAGCCTTAAGTCATAATGACGATAACAACCCCCTAGAAAGAAGAGCATCTTTATTTCTCAATATTAATGAAGATCCCAACATAAGTGTAAACGCAGCTACCAGCGCCGAACTAGGTATTCCTATGGATCTCAATGCTAGCTGTAGTGATATCACACAAGACGCACGCAACTATACTTGGAACGTCATTCAATCTCCGCAAAATTCCAACCCACTCATCTCTAAAGCGTCCGCTGATCTTATATTTCCCGAAACCGACGCTTCCACTCAAATCACTTTTGATTTAGCTGGAGACTACACAGTAGAGTTCACCTGTTTTGATGCCTGCCAAGCCAAAGCAAGTGAAGTCCTTTTGATCACAGTTGAAGAAGGAGGAGACGATGGGTCCACAACAGGTGACCCAGGTGGAAATACGACAGGTGGAGATACAGGTGATACAAGTGACGACGGGGCTGCAACAGGAAGTATTAGCGCTTACACAACTCAAGGTGGAACTCTTTGTCAACTCAACTCACAATCGTCTTTACAATTTAGCCAATTCGTTTTCATGTGCGCTGCTTTTTTAAGTTTTATACTAAGGTCAGCGATGAAAACTAAATAAAAACTTGTTTCTTTTTTTTCTAAACTAGTCTCTTCTCGACAGTCCTCTCCTCAAAAAGGAGAAAAACTTCTTGATTATGAGATAAAATTTTATGCTGATATTTTTGTTCGGTTTATTCTGTTTAGAACTTTTCCTATGTAACTAACTCGAATTCCTCAAAATTCCAAACATCAGCATTACTACGTTGTTGTGAGCTTCCAGAATAAATTAACTGCCATTTTTTTGTAGCTAGGCTGAGGTCGTTTTCTATCAAGGTCTTGTTTTTTAAAAAACTCGATGAATAAGTCCCGGCCATTTTAATTTCAATGGGAAGTAGAGTTGTCCCTTGATCAACTATAAGGTCCACTTCTAGGCCTTTACTATCTCGGTAAAAATACAAGTCCCATTGAAATCCTTTATTAGCGATTTGTTTTTTAATTTCGCTAACTATCATGTTTTCAAATAAGGCCGCTTGCAGCGGGTGGTTGTTTAGTTGATCTTTTTGACGAATACCCAGCAAATGGGCTACGAGACCTGTATCATAAAAATAAAGTTTGGGAGTTTTGACCAGTCGTTTGCTTTGATTTTTATAAAAAGGATTTAGCAAATACACCACATAAGTGGCTTCTAAGATAGCCAGCCAAGACTTTAAGGTTGTGCTAGAAACGCCCACTTCATTTGAAAGATTTGATAGATTCAAAAGCTGTCCGACACGGCCTGCACACAATCCCAAAAATTTTTTAAATAGAGAAAGGTCTTTAATGTTTTCTAAATTACGTACATCTCGTTCAACATAAGTTGCAATGTAGTCAGCAAGAAAAACATTGGCCTTAATTTTTTGATCAAAGATAGTGGGATAAAAGCCTTGAAACAAAATCTCCTGCAAATCTTTTGCAGGAAAATGCTGTCGTTCTTTTAGACTAAAAGGAAACAGCTCCAAAATAGCTGTTCTGCCGGCAAGTGACTGATTGATCGATTGTCTGACTGATAAATGATGACTCCCTGTTAAAATAAATTCCCCTTTGCGCTTATTTTGATCCACACAAACTTGAATCTGAGAGCAAAGTTCAGGGACCCTTTGAATTTCATCTAAAATAACCCCATTTTGGTTTTGCTGGATGAAACCTACGGGGTCAGAACTTGCAAACTCTCTCAAAGCCAAATCTTCTAAGTTGAGATATTTGTAATTTGGAAAAAGCATTTTACAAAGGGTCGACTTGCCAGATTGTCTGGGACCGGTCAATGTGACGATAGGGTATTGTTTGGCTCGCTTTTGGACAAGTTTTTCTATTATTCTATGAATCATTTCAATAGATTAGCAGATAAAGAACAATTTTCAAGTTGTATTTGAAAATTGTTTAATCAGTTTTAAAGCTTTTTAGAAATGGAGACTTCATTTCCAAATTTCAGATTCTAAGTAAACGGGTATTTTTTTATGCGATATACGTCTAGTTTCTTAAATAAGGTTTTAAATCTATGCAAAAATTCTTATTTAATGGTAAAAAGTAGCATTTATTATCTTTTTAACTTGTAAAAAGTACCATTTTTTTATATTTTTTACATGTGAAAAGGTTTAAAATAAAAGATCTTAAGCGATGGAAGGCTTTGTCTCCACGAAAACCCTTGCTACTCATGGGGGCACGGCAAGTGGGTAAGACTCACTTATTGCTTCAATTTGGCAAAGAGTTTTTCCCTCAAACCTATTGTTTTAATTTTGAAAAAGATCACAGGCTCAAGTCTATTTTTGACTTTAACTTGGACCCGCAACGCATTATCAACGAACTTTCTCTTTATATTGGTAAGCAGATCGATATAAAAAAGGATTTAGTCTTTTTTGATGAGATCCAGTTCTGCCCTCGTGCCTTGACCTCTTTAAAATACTTTCATGAAGAACTGCCTGAACTTGCTTTGCTTGCAGCAGGTTCTCTTTTGGGAGTGAGCCTGGGAGATGGGGGTTTTCCAGTGGGTAAAATCGAGTGGATGGAGCTTCATCCCATGAGTTTTTTTGAATTTTTAGAAGCCATGGATGAAACTTTGCTCTTAAGAACCCTATACAAGCTTCCAGAGTCCCAGTCTTTATCCTACAGTGCACATACTCTGTTATTGGAGCATCTGAAACGCTACTACTTTGTGGGAGGAATGCCCGCTGCTGTACAATGTTATCAACAAGATAAGACTTTTTCTTATGAAAAGTTAGCACAAGTCCGTAAGATTCAAAAAAATTTAATCAAGGATTACTATCAAGACTTTGCCAAGCACTCGGGAAAGGTCAATGCCATGCACATTAGCTCGGTGTTTGAAAACGTTCCTAGACAGATTTCACAAAGTATGGACGGAAGTATTCAACGCTTTCAATTTAAGGGTATATTGCCCAATAAGAAAAGTTACGGTCAATTACAAGGGCCCATTGATTGGCTAGAACGTGCTAATTTGATCCTCAAAATAAAAAACCTGCAGCGACCCGAATTACCTCTAACTGCTTTTTCCAAAGAGAGTTTATTTAAGCTACTGATCTTTGATGTCGGCTTGCTCGCTTGTATGTTGGATTTACCTGCTAATTTCTTTCTTCAAGACCAAGAGGCCCTGTTTAAAGGCTTTTTTACCGAGAATTTTGTTGCCACACAATTGATCGCATCAGGCCTCGCCCCGCTTTTCTTTTGGACGGGAAGGACATCAGAGATCGAGTTTGTGTTACGAATTGGCGAGCAAGTTATTCCGATTGAAGTCAAAGCAGGCAAAAATCGCAAATCCCGAAGCTTGGCAACTTATCTACAAAAGCATCCAAGCTCTCGAGCCATTAAACTGACCTGCTCCGAATTAAGATTGGATAGCTCACGCGTGGTGCAGCAAGTGCCACTTTATTTAGCTGAGCATTTAGAAACGATTTTGGCTAATGGATTTCCACAAAAGCTGGGATAAAAATAGGGTATGAAGAGCACTTTATCCTTACATTTATGAATCTTAAGAGCATAATTACAAGGATGATAGCTCGTTTATTACAAAAAAGAGTTCAAGAAGCCCTGCGGCAATTTCCTGCTGTCAAAACGATGACATACAAATCATACCAAGCTTTGTTTCTTTTTTTCTAAATCAGCTAGCTCCTCAAAGAGTGTTTCTACTTTTTCTTCATCGTTTTTAAGTTCCCAAGCAAGCTGCCTATTTTTATCAAGTTGATTCTCGGTTGCACTTTTTACAAGCTCCGTTTTATGCGTTTCTATTTTTTCCTCTAGTTTGATGATTTCTTGTTCAATTTGCTGCATGCGTTTTTCGATGGGTTTGAGCGTTTCGTTACGCTTTTTTAACTCTTCGGCCCTTTGCTGTCTCAGTTCTTTTTTACTCAAGCGCTTTTCTTTATTCTGAGTTTTATTTTGAACTTCGGACTCTTCATCCTCCCAACCAACTTGTTTTAAAAAGTCCTGGTAATTTCCCTCAAAGACTTTGACTTCTCCACGGTCAAAAATAACGAGTTTATTGACCAGCTCTTGTAAAAAAAATTCGTTATGGGTTACCATGAGCAAGGTGCCGGGATAAGCTTTTAAGGCCTTTAAAAGTTCTTCACTGGATTCCATATCCAGGTGATTGTTGGGTTCATCTAAAAGCAAAAGATTAGAGGGCTTCATGAGTAGTTTTGCCAGCAGGACTCGCGCTTTTTCGCCACCCGAAAGGACGGCAATTTTTTTAAGCGCTTGGTCTTGAGTGAAGAG
>JAUHYS010000003.1 GCA_030426445.1 bacterium | reverse complement strand
GTTTCTGCGGAATCAAAAATATTTCGATCCAAAATAATTTTATAATCATCGAAACGAGATGATTCCTTGGTTGGGTTGGTTGAAATGGAAACGACAGTAATCGGGCTTTTCTTTTGTAAACGTATTTTAGAGCCAATCACAACAGCAACGGCCTTAGCGGTAAAATAGCTCATCAAAATAATCATGACGACATAAATGACCCAATTGTATTTTTTAAAAACAATGCTCATATGCTATATAACGCTTTTAATTTTAAAAAGCGGTTTAATAATAATAAACTCTTTTAAATAATTATAGCAAATCTTTATGAAAAGACTAAAGTAATTTTTAATAATACTCTTGTAGACTCTTAACCGTAAAGCCTTTTTTCATCATGGCTTCAATTCCACTCACCGCAGCGTTGGCTGCAGCCACAGTAGTAAAGTAGGGAACCTGGCATTCTAGAGCGGTTCTTCTGATTTCATAGCTATCCTTAGCTGAGTCCTTTCCTAAATGGGTATTGACTAAAAAAGCGATCTCCCCACTCTTTAGTTGATCCACGATATGAGGCGAGCCTTCATAGACTTTATTGACTTTGCTGCATTCTAGCCCCTTAGATTGAAAGTAATCACAGGTTCCCTGCGTGGCGATGAGTTCAAAACCTAATGCATTTAAATTTTTTGCAGCTAAAAGGACTTTTGTTTTATCTTCGTCATGAACACTAAAAAAGGCTTTTCCTCTTAAAGGGAGGAAAGTCCCCGCTGCAATTTCTGCCTTGGCAAAGGCAACGCCAAACTCTTTGCCAATACCCATCACCTCTCCGGTACTTTTCATTTCCGGGCCTAAGAGAGTATCGACACCAGGAAATTTATTAAAAGGAAAAACCGCTTCTTTTACAGAGAGATAGTCAGGCACAACAGTTTGAGTGAAACCTTGTTTTTTAAGAGAAATCCCTGCCATGGCCTTAGCTGCAATTTTGGCAAGTGGTTTCCCAATGGCCTTACTGACAAAGGGAACCGTACGACTGGCTCGAGGGTTCACCTCTAAAATAAAAATCTGCTTCCCTTTGACGGCAAATTGAACATTCATGAGGCCCACGACTTTAAGCTCGCGTGCCATTGCCAGGGTTTGTTTTTGGATTTCCTGATAAACTTTTGGAGAAAGCGAATGCGGTGGCAAGCAACAGGCACTGTCCCCTGAATGAATCCCCGCCTCTTCAATATGTTCCATCACTCCTGCCACCACCACTTGTTTGCCATCGGAAATACAGTCGACGTCGATTTCTAAAGCATTCTCTAAAAATTTATCGATCAAGATAGGGTGTTCTTTAGAGACCTTGACGGCTTCTTTCATGTAGCGATTAAGCGACTTATCGTCATACACGATTTCCATGGCACGCCCTCCCAACACATAAGAAGGTCGCACCACAACTGGATAGCCAATTTTTTTAGCAATTTGGCGTGCCTCGGTTAAAGAACGTGCGGTTCCATTAGGCGGTTGTTTTAACTTAAGCTTACGCAGGAAACTTTGAAAACGCTTACGGTCCTCAGCCAAATCAATGCTATCTGGGCTGGTCCCCAAAATTTTAAACTTATTTTTTTCGATACTATGAGCCAATTTAAGTGGAGTCTGCCCACCATATTGCACAATCACACCATAAGGTTTTTCTTTTTGCAGAATATGTAAAACGTCTTCTTCGGTTAAGGGCTCAAAATACAAACGGTTAGAAATATCATAGTCCGTCGAAACCGTTTCAGGGTTGCAGTTGACCATAATGGTTTCGATGCCTTCTTCACGCAAAGCCAAGGAAGCATGCACACAGCAATAGTCAAATTCAATACCTTGGCCAATACGATTGGGACCCCCACCTAAAATCACCACCTTTTTATTTTTAGTGGGCTCGGCTTCGTCTTCTTGCTCGTAACTAGAATAAAGATAAGGTGTATGGGCTTCGAACTCGGCTGCACAGGTATCCACCCTTTTATACACCGGAAGGATTTGGTGCTTTTTGCGCAGTGCTGTAATGGATTCGGGTTTTTTCTTTAAAAGCTCCGCAAGCCGCAAATCACTAAAGCCCATTTTCTTGGCCTCGCGCAAGGCCTCAGCTTGCTTTTCTCCCTTAAGGGATTTGAACTTTTTCTTAATCCACTCCTCTTCGTCAATAATCTCGCGAATTTGTGCCAAAAACCAAGGATCGATCCTGGAAAGCTCGTGAATTTCCTGATTGGTCAAGCCAATGCGCATAGCATCTGCCACATACCACAGGCGATCTGAGGTCGGACGACGCAGTCTTTTACGGAGCTTCCTTAAACTTTCTTCTCGATTTGTTCGCAATTTAAATAACTCATCAAAACCATGGCGGTCGATTTCTAAGGAACGCATCGCCTTTTGCAGACTTTCTTTGAAAGTACGCCCCATACTCATGGCCTCACCCACGGATTTCATTTGGGTGGTCAAGGTATCGTCTCCAAGAGGGAATTTTTCAAAAGTAAAGCGAGGAATTTTGGTGACCACATAATCAATGGTGGGCTCAAAGGCTGCAGGGGTTGAACGCGTAATATCGTTAGCAAGTTCGTCCAGGGTGTAACCTACGGCCAATTTAGTCGCAATTTTGGCAATGGGAAAACCCGTGGCTTTACTGGCCAGCGCACTGGAACGCGAAACCCGCGGGTTCATCTCGATAGCTATCACACGGCCATCTTGAGGATTGATCGCAAATTGAATATTGGAACCACCCGTCTCGACTCCAATGGCGCGGATGATACGAATAGAATAATCTCTGAGGAGTTGATACTCTTTATCGCTCAGGGTTTGGGCAGGGGCAATCGTAATACTGTCGCCGGTGTGAACCCCCATGGGATCCAGGTTTTCGATGGAGCAAATAATCACCACATTGTCATTACGGTCACGCATGACCTCCAGCTCAAATTCTTTCCAGCCCAAGAGCGACTCTTCGACCAAAACCTGATCGACCGGAGAAAGATCGAGACCGATGCGAATATATTCGCGATACTCTTCGAGGTTGTAGGCAATGTTTCCTCCTGAACCCCCTAAAGTAAAAGCCGGCCTTAAAATAGCCGGAAAACCGACTTTTTTAACGACTTCCATAGCCTCTTTCATATTATGAACCAAGCCCGACTTCGCAACCTCCACCCCAATATCAATCATAGTCTGTTTAAAATCGGCTCGGTCTTCGGCGGTTTTTATCGCTTGAGTATTGGCACCAATGAGCTCGACATTGTACTTTTCTAAAATGCCCATGTCTGCCAATTTCATGGTGAGGTTAAGAGCCGTCTGCCCACCTAAAGTCGGCAAAATCGCATCGGGGGCTTCTTTTTCGATGATGCGCGTTAAGATCTCAGGGGTCATGGGTTCGATGTAAGTCGCATCGGCAAGCTCCGGGTCGGTCATAATGGTGGCGGGGTTAGAGTTGACTAAAATGACTTGATACCCTTCTTCTTTTAAGGCCTTTACGGCTTGGGCACCGCTGTAGTCAAACTCACAGGCCTGTCCAATGACAATGGGACCGCTTCCTATCAATAAGATTTTATGTAAATCCGTTCGTTTCGGCATGAATTTTATTCCTTGTTATCCATCATGTTTCTAAATTTTTTAAAGAGGTAATGCGAATCATGAGGCCCTGGCGAGGCCTCGGGGTGGTATTGCACCCCAAAGAGTTTCTTTTTAGGGTCCGCAAAACCTGCCACAGTTTGGTCATTGAGATGCAAATGCGTCAGTTGACCTGCCAAGTCGAGCGAATCTTCGGTAATGGCAAAACCATGATTTTGAGCTGTGATCTCAACTTTTCCAGTCTCCAGATTTTTAACAGGTTGATTGCCTCCCCGGTGACCAAATTTAAGTTTGAAAGTCTCCGCCCCTCGAGCCAGGCCCAAAATTTGATGACCTAAACAGATTCCAAAAATAGGCACTTTTCCGACCAACTCTTTGACATTTTTGATTGCATAGTCGACTGCAGAGGGGTCTCCAGGGCCATTGCTTAAAAACACGCCATCCGGGGCTTCCTCTAAAATCTTTTTGGCTGGAGTGGTCGCCGGCACCACTTTCACCTCGCAATTGAGGTCCACCAAATTACGTAAAATGTTTTTCTTCACCCCAAAGTCATAGGCAATCACCCGCTTGGGTGTTATTTTTTTATCTGATTTCTTTTTGCTCACCCAACTAGGACGAAAAGTCCCCTTTTTCCAGGTATAGGGTTTGCTACAGGTAACTTCCTTCACCAAATCGACGCCATGAAGAGAAGACAGATTCTGAGCACGCTTTTTTAGGCGTTTGACATCCAGGTCTGTGGTAGAAATCACCCCAGGCATGGCCCCTTGCACGCGAATGTGCCTCACCAAGGCACGCGTATCCAAGCCTTCCATAGCGACAATTTTGTTTTGAATCAGATAATCTGCCAGAGACATCTCTGCGCGAAAATTACTGTAAGTGTCGGAATATTCCTTGATGATGAAACCCGCTACCTGAGCTTTATCCGACTCCACATCGTCGGCATTAATACCGTAATTGCCAATCATAGGATAGGTCATGGTAACGATTTGACCACAATAAGAAGGATCGGTGAGGATTTCTTGATAGCCTGTCAAAGAGGTATTAAACACCACTTCGCCCGAGCTTTCTCCAGAATAACCGAAGCTGCGGCCTTCAAATACCGTTCCGTCCTGTAAAACTAATAGGGCTTTATTTTTTTTTGTCATGATGTTTTCAGACTCCTGATCGATAATACTTTAATAAAGAATCGTTCAGGGGTTAATACATTCATCATGGATTTGGCAAAGAATATTTTATTAAAGAAAATTTATTCCCGTTTGTAAGCACTCTGTGGCGGGTAAAATAGGGCTTTTGAGTTTTGATTTCAGACTAGGGTTTTACACCTGATGAGGGAGCAAAACAGTTAAGTGAGGAACCCCCAGGAAGCCCTGATCGTAGGTAACTATTTTTTTAATTTTCTTTCGCCGCATCACAGCGAGATGCAAGGAATCTCGAGAAGAAAGAGCGCTTAGGGAGTCTTCCAAAAAATCTTTAGCAAATTTCACGTCTTCAAGCGTAACATCGAAGAACTTGATAGGCAGAGCAAGGAAGCTTTCAAAAACCATAAAACCTTCTGTTAATCTTTTTATGGCATGATAACGATGAAGAATTTCTTGCAAGACCTCAACAGAAGAAAAAGCCATTACTTTAGCATCACGAACCTTAGCTAAAAATTTTATCGATGCGCTTTTTTGAGGAGATGATTTGCCTGCAGCATACATTGGTATGTTAGAATCAATAAAAATCACTGACGACCTTTTTCAATTTCTTGGAGCATTTTCTCGATGGGGGGAGAAGGAAGTTCGAGACCACGGAAGACCTCAATAGGGTCCTCAGTGGAGGGAGCGGGGTTCTTTTTAGTTTGGCGACGTAGAGTTGTTCTTACCCACTCTGAAAGCGTTTTTTTTTCGCGAATTGCAGCCTTACGAAATTGTTCTAACTCAAAAGGGTCCAAGATAATTTGCATACGCACACTCATACCCATGAGTATACTTTTATAAAACGACTTGTCAAGGTCTGTTACCTAAATTGAGCTTAATCTTTGATTAAGATTTTTTTCAATCTAGGCCTTAAACTCTTTTTCAAATTTCCAAAATTCAGTGGGAGAAATCACCGGAATCTCCTGAAAGAACTTTAGACAAAGCAAGTCTTGATCTCCAGTGACCACGGCATCAACTTGAGCATTGTTTAGCAAAGCTAAAATGTGGTCATCGTCTTTATCGCGACATACGGGTTGAGAAAAAGGCTTCTCTTTTTTAATTTTAGATCTTGAACGTAGAATCTGAAGCGCTTGGTTGATTTCTTTTTTATGAAATTTAAACTTTGTGGCCAATTTAGAAGTAAATTCTTGTATAATAAATTTTGAAAGAATGATCTGGTGGTTGAGAGCACAATATTCAAAGACTTCGTGACAATTGCCTCGGCTAATAAATGCCGCAATCAAAACATTGGTATCCAAAATAATTTTCATGAAATTTGATCAAAGACATCTTCGTCTGTAAAGATACCTTGAGCAGAGGCCTTTGTCATCATAGACTTACGTAAGCTTCTAAACTTACGCAGAAAAAAATAATCTCTTAAGGATTGCTGGATGACTGCACTTCGAGGAATTCCTGTTTTTTCGGAAGTTTTATCAAGCTCTTTCCTCATTTTTTCAGGAAGACTGATGGTAATCGTGCTTCTCATTTACATTTTTCCTCATAATTCATATTAAAAACAAGCCCTGTAATAATATATATTACAGCTTATAAATTGAGTGTCAAGGTCTGCTTCCTGCTAAAAAAGCCCATTTTTTAAAGGTTTACTCCCTATCAAAAACTCGCTTTCCTTGATACCAAGTCATCAAAACCTGTCCTTGTAAATCCCATCCATCAAAAGGGCTATTGCGACTTTTGGAAAAACTCTCGGAGACTTGGTATTTCCACTGTTTGTTCAAGTCCACTAAAGCTAAATTAGCCGGTGCAGATTTTTGGATACCCATGTATTTCTTTGCTAAAACTTTTAAGGGGTTCACCGTGAGCTTTTTAAGCAAATCAGCTAAAGAAAGTTTTTTTTCTAAAACTAAAGCATAGCTTAAGGCAAAGGCAGTTTCTAAACCCGTGATTCCGAAAGCCGCTTTGTCAAATTCGATTTCTTTATCTATAGTTGCATGTGGAGCATGGTCGGTGGCAATGACATCCAGGGTGCCATCGCTGAGCCCAGCAATAACGGCTTGGCGGTGCTCTTCGCTACGCAAAGGAGGACACATCTTGGCATGAGTTGCATATTCACGGCAAGCTTCGTCCGTTAAAGTAAAATGATGCGGGGCCGCTTCGCCCGTGACAACAAGACCTTTTTGTTTGGCTTGACGGATGAGTTCGACACTGCCTGCAGTAGAAACATGGGCCACATGTAAATGACAACCTGTCAGTTGGCTTAAATAAATATCACGCGCGACAATGATGTCCTCGGCTTCGGCAGGTACCCCCTTGAGACCCAACTCGCAACTGACTTGCCCCTCGTGCATGGACCCGTTACGACTTAAATTGGCATCGATAGAATGCGTAATCACGGGAATCTCAAAACCCTTGGCGTAGTCCATGCCCATGCGCATCAACTCAGAATTCATCACAGTCATTCCATCGTCCGAAATCCCCACACAGCCCGCTGATTTCATTTCACCAATCTCGGCGAGTTTTTCTCCGGCTAAACCCTGAGTGATCGCACCAATCGGCCAGACTTCGATGGCCGCTGCGGCTTGTGCTTTTTCTAAAATATAACGCGTGATCGCTGCATTGTCGTTGACGGGCTCGGTATTGGCCATGCAGCAAATCGTGGTAAAGCCTCCAGCAGCCGCGGCTTGCGTGCCGGTTGCAATGCTTTCTTTGTATTCGAAGCCGGGCTCACGCAGATGCGTATGAAGATCAACAAACCCAGGAAAAAGAATTTTATCTTGGCCATCGATTTGAGTTTCTTTAGAGTTTGCATTTAAATTTTGACCGATTTCTGCAATCACTCCATCGCTTATTCTTAAATCTCCCACTTGATCTAAGTGATTCTCCGGGTCGAAAATTCTGACATTTTTTATTAAGTAGTGATTCATATTTTAAAGATTTTCTCCTCCGCCCAACAAATATAATAGAGCCATTCTTACGGCCACTCCGTTTTTAACTTGATCTAAAATTAATGAGTAAGGCGCATCGGCGACTTCCGGAGCGACCTCGACACCGCGGTTAACGGGTCCCGGGTGCATAATGACCACATCGGGTTTAGCGCATTTGAGTAAATTTAAATTAAGACCATAAAAATTAGAGTACTCGCGCAGGCTAGGAAAAGGCGTCAGCCCTAAGCGCTCATTTTGAATACGTAACATCATGATGACATCAAATTGGTCAATGCACTTGGCTAAATCATAAGAGACCCCCACTCCAAAGCTTTTTATTTCTTGTGGAATAAGACTTTTAGGCCCCACGACTGTCACTTTAGCCCCAAAGGTCCGGAGTGCAATCATATTAGAACGTGCAACTCGAGAATGCGCAATGTCCCCAACAATCGCAACATGTAAACCAGCAATATTTTTTTTATGGTCACGAATGGTCAGCAAATCCAGCAAGGCCTGCGTGGGATGCTCATGCGCTCCATCTCCAGCATTGATAATGCGCGCTTTTAACATTTTACTTAGGAGTAAAGGCGCCCCCGCTGACCCATGACGCACCACCAAAATATCCGGAGACATGGCCTCTAAATTTTTTGCTGTGTCCACTAAACTCTCACCTTTTGAAGCCGAAGAGGCGCTCTTGGAAATATTAATTACATCCGCAGAAAGGCGTTTTCCGGCAATCTCAAAACTGGTTCGAGTTCGGGTGGAGTTTTCGAAAAAAAGATTGATGACGGTTTTGCCGCGTAAGGCCGGAACTTTTTTAATGGGCCGACCTGCAATTTCACGGAAGCGATCTGTGGTCTCAAAAATAAATTCCATAGCTTCGCGCGAAAGATTGGACATACTTAAAATATGAGGAAAATCAAAAGCCATTAGGTATTCCCTCCTAGCAGCCAAACACCCTCTTCTTTGTCGATTTCTTTGAGTCGAACGGCCACGTTTTCGGTATCGCTCACCTCTAACTTAAGGCCAACCAAATCCGCTTGAATAGGTAACTCGCGTCCACCTCGATCAACTAATACTAATAAATCGACTTTTTGGGGGCGCCCTAAGTCCATCATAGCATTGAGCGCAGAGCGAATGGTGCGACCCGTAAATAAAACATCATCAATGAGTAAAATCCGAGATTTCTCCACTGGAAAATCAATTTTTGTTTCACGCAAAACGGGCATGGTGGAACTTTGCGCAAAATCATCTCGATAGAGATTGATATCGAGTGAACCCAGCTTTCTCTTTGGGCCTTCCAATAAACTTAACAACCTCTTTGCTAAAATCACCCCACGACGGTGAATGCCCACTAAATGAAAGGGCCCTTGTGTTTTTTCTGTTTCGGAAATCTCTGCGGCCAGCTTTTGCAACAGGGCTTGAAGCTCTTGTTCATTTAAGATTTGGCGACTTTTTTTCATGTTTTTTGAGGCTAACAATATGTCAAATTATTTTCCAGAACTATTCACGGCTCCCCGATTTAATTTCTGGAAACCGAATCACTTGACTGGTTTGAGAGCCCGAATTTATTTTAAAGCTCGCTTTTTGAGGATATTTTTCTAAAGCAGTCGCCTCGACACGATAGGAGCCCGGTTTCAAGTTGACCACCAACCAGGGCGAGTTGCATTTGGCTTCAAAAGCTAAGTCACCCTTTTGATCTTTTATCTTAACTTCTACACTCGAGATATAAGCTGTACCCGAAGCCGTAAAGGTCAATTTAAGAGGATATTTTTCCCATCGTGGGTCTTGGCGAGACTCTCCGACTCCTGTGCAAGCATATTTAATACTTTGCCAACCACTAGGGCCTTCATAAATAAGTTCGGGGTCTCCCATTTCAAAGGCATGCGCATAAAAAGGATTGAATAGAATGAAACATAAAAAAGCTAAGTACTTTTTGTTTAATTTCAACATGATAAACCTCTTTTTTAGATATTTTTTATGCAATCATTTTGCCATGAGTTTTTATAAAGTCCAGATAAATGATGTAAACCTAAATATAAATTAAAACGTTAAAAGCTCTTGCCCGCTTTAACAAAAACTGCTTAATAGAGAAAACTATGAAGAAACTTTATTTATTATTCACTCTTTTCATCCTTTTGGGCCTAGGTATCAATAATTGTGGAGGGCGCTTGCCTTCCGAAGCAAAAACTGCCCAAATGTCAAAAAAGTACTTTAAAAAGTATGGCAAAAAATTTGAAGCCCCCAGCTTTTACGAAAAAGACATCACCGCAGTTGAAGTCCAAGAAGTTCGTGAGTTACAGCGCCACATGGCCATGGGGGTAGTTGTTCTTAAAATGAGTGATGGGGAAGAAATCCCTGTTCTGGTCACAGCGCTCAAAAAAGTTCCCATGGGTTGGCGCATTGTCGGGTGGGAAAAACTCGACAGTCAAGCACCTACAGAAAGCTTAGAGTAGCTCTTACTTTTTTTTCAAAAAAGTTTCAAAAGACAACTTTTTATCTTTAACGATGATTTGAATCTGTCCATCTTGATCGGTGCGTAACAAGGGGACTTTCATGACATTGAGTCTTTTTAAAATACTGCTATGAGGGTGGCGAAAACGGTTTTGGTAACCTGCACTGACTATGGCTACTTGAGGATTGACTGCATTTAAAAAATTTTCTGTACTGGAAGTCTTAGAGCCATGGTGTGCAAGTTTAAGCACGTGAGCATTGAGATCAAAACCGCTTTGGACTAATTGTGTTTCGACATCATCCTCAATATCTCCGGTCAATAAAAAGCAAAAATATTGATAACACATTTTAAAAACTAAACTGGTCGCATTATCTTTGGGAATTTCTGAAGCACGATTCGAATCTCGTTGATAAATTTTATTAGGCCATAAAATATTAAAAAGCACATCATCTTCTTGCCATGTTTGTCCTTGAAACAAATGACATGACTTTATCTTTTTCTCTTCAATCTGTTGCGACAATAATTTTATTTCGGGATAACTGGATAGAAGCACTGTGCTACAAAATTGACGAACTTCAAAATTTTCTAAAACAGCTAAAAGACCACGATAATGATCTGCATCTGCATGCGTTAAAAAAATAGCATCCAGTTTTTTCACTCCCAGTCGCATTAATTCTGGAACCAAAACTTTTTCTCCTAAATTGAAGTCGCCATAAGTGGGGCCTCCTCCATCAATAAGAATATTTTTCTGATTGGGTAATTGAATCAGCATACTTTCTCCCTGCCCTACATCAATCATTGTAATTTTGAGTTGATTTTGATCAGAAAAATAGTTTTGCCAAAGCGATTGGCCAGCTAAAAAAAAGAAAGTTACAAATAATAAAGCCATCATTTTTTTTAACTTATGCAAATAAAAACAGGCCAGGACTAAAAATATAAGTGCAGCTAGGGAGGGCCAAGAAAGCGAAGTCATTTTAAAATAGGCTCCTGGTAGAGCCGAAAGCCACTCGACTAAAGTCAAAAGCCATTCAGCCAATAGAGAAACATATTCAAACAAAAAACTTCCTGCATCTAAATGAAAGCTAGAGAGTATCACAGAAAAAAACAAACCTGGCATGAGCAAAAATAAAAAAACGGGAATCACAATGAGATTAGCGACAGGCGCGATCGTGGAATAAGTATGAAAATAACGCGCAGTCAGTGGCAATAAAAAAAGATTTATCACAAAACTCGTAAAAAGGGTGCTTAAAGAAGCCTGTAAAACTTTTTTATAAAATGAGTTACGAATAGAATTTCGATCTTTAAAAAAATGATAAAAATATTTTCCCGAAAGATACAAAACACTCAAACTCAAAAATGAGAGTTGAAAAGAAAGGTCAAAGAGATAGGTAGGGTTTATGAACAACAGAGTCAACGCACAGAAAAAAATCACCGAAAAAAAATCTTTACGAAAACGCCATGCCCAAAGCAGACTTCCCACAAAGATCATCATGGCAGCTCGCAATACGGGTGGGCTGGGACCGATCATGAGAACATAAAAATAAACCGGGAGCAATGCCAATAAAGTGGCAACCCATTTTGCCCAACCCCGAGAAGAGAGCATTTTGCTAAAATTTAAAACCCAATAAAAAGGCAGATAAAAAAATAAAAATACCCAAGCCAGGTGTAAACCTGACACCACTAATAGATGTGCTAGTCCAGCATGATGAAAGGCTTGTTTATTTTTTTCTAAAAGTTCCCCTTTATTACGTAAAAATAAAGCATGGAAGAGACCTTTGACTTGAGCTGAAGCTTTGAAGTTTTCATCTAATAAGAAAAGTACTTTCTTTCGGGCTCGATGAGCAAGGCCGGCTATTTGACCCGCTGTTGTTTTTTCAGTAACTATAAACCTTTCACTTAAAACGTAAGCCAAAAGATCGACGCCTTGTGTCTTAAGATAAAAGGGATAGTCAAAACTGCTAGGGTTTTTATATCGCCTTGGTAAATAAAATTTTGCTAATGTACTATAAATATTTCCTGGTTTAATATCACAAGTTCCATTTTTTACCCTGACCTGAATACCCACATTTAATTTTTTATATTTTTCATTTTCATAATAGCCTAAAAGCTTGGCTTGAAAGCGATAAGTCTTACCTTGTTTTCGACAATAGTCTAATGCTTCAAAATGAATATGAATTACTTTGGATTGGGAAACCCATTGTTGAGCGATATGAGGTAGCGGTTGATATAGCTGGTGATGGGTATAAAAATTCCCCCATAGAAAAAGCAAAAAACAAAACAAAATTTTGATCACTTTTTTAAAATTTATTTTTTTAAAACGGAAAATGAAAAAAATAATTGGGAGAGTCACAAAAATAATTTTCATTAAAAAAATGAAATAAGAATGAAAATTTGCAAAGTAGATTCCTGCCAGAAGACTGATTAAAGGAAAAAGAATGGGATAACACTTAATAAAGTTGATTAATTTTTTTTTGTTCACATGCTAAGAGCAATGCAAGAAGTCTTCCAAAAACCTTTCTCTTCTTTCTTTTTGCTTGGCCAAAAAGAAAGAAGCAAACGCTTGTTACCCTTTCTTTCTTAAAAAGAAAGAAACAAAGAAAGGGCCCACCCCCGAATAAAATACCTAAATCCTCAATCACCTAGCTAAGACTCGCAAACTCACTCAGCTTTGCTTCGTTCAAACAGTGCGAGTCTCTTAACGCTAGGTTTTATTTCGGATTTTACGGTATTTTTTCGAAGGGGATTGTCGTGACAATACAGAAGGAATAAATGCCTCTTTTTAAAAAAAATCGTAAAAAAATCTGCAGTATTTTTAGTCTTAGAGAGCCCTGCACTGTTTGAGGTCCGATAAATCGGACCGAGTTTGCAAGGCGAAGACTCAAAATACAAAGATTTTAGATTTTTTTTAAGGAGTGGCCTTTTTCTTTGTTACTTTCTTTTTGGCCAAGCAAAAAGAAAGTAAGAAAATAAGTTTGAATTCTGTACTACCAAAGTCCAAAAATCGAACCCTTTTTTTCAAAAAAACTCTAAAAAATTCCCTTTTAGGATTAAAAAAATTCTACTAAAGCAGAAAAAATGAACGCCTTTATGATAGGAATGACCGTCCTGATTCTCTACTTTTTTGCATATCGATTTTACCATCGTTATCTTGCAAAAAAAATCTTTGGCGTTTCTTCGCAGCGCCCTACCCCCGCTCACACTCACTATGATGGTGTCGATTACGTTCCGACTAAAAAATCTATTTTATGGGGACATCACTTTTCTTCGATTGCTGGAGCGGCTCCCATTGTCGGTCCAGCTATCGCGGTGATTTGGGGATGGCTCCCCGCCCTGCTTTGGGTCGTATTGGGATCGATCTTTATCGGAGCGGTTCACGATGGCGGCACGCTGATTCTTTCGGCAAAGCGACAAGGGAGAACCATAGCAGATATTACAGGTGGGCTCATTAATGGCCGTACTCGCGTCATTTTTTTAATCATCATTTTATTTTTGACTTGGACAGTCATTGCGGTTTTTGCATTAGTCATTGCCATTCTCTTTGTGCAATATCCCCAAGTGGTCATTCCGATTAATGCTGAAATTATTTTTGCACTGCTCATCGGTTGGTGGGGCTACAAACGCAAAAAAAACCTTCTCATCCCATCAATTATCGCCTTGACTTTAATGTATGCTTTGATTTTTGTCGGCATCCAGTACCCGATTTCGCTCTCGCCTTGGTTAGGCCTGAAACATTTAGCACAATGGGCTCAAGCTATGGGCATCCCTCATTGGATGGGTTCTCCGCTCATGTTGTGGATTTTTCTTTTACTCATTTATTCCTTTATTGCCAGTGTGCTTCCCGTTTGGACCCTGCTCCAACCTCGCGATTATATTAATTCTCATCAATTACTGGTCGGCTTATCTGCCATGTATCTAGGCTTTTTTTTAGCGGCCCCGCAAATCGTGGCACCTACTGTGCAATGGGCTCCAGCGGGGGCTCCCAGCATGCTGCCCTTTCTTTTTATTATGATTGCTTGCGGTGCGATTTCGGGATTTCATGGTCTGGTTTCTAGTGGAACGACGAGTAAACAATTGGATAAAATGGATGACGCTTGTTCAATTGGTTGTGGTTCTATGTTAGGAGAAGGCTCACTGGCCCTCATGTCAATTTTGGCTTGCACCGCTGGCTTTGCCAGCCAGGGTCAATGGTTTCAGCATTATGCTTCGTGGCAAGGCGCGGGTGGACTCAACTCGACGATGGGCGCTTTTATTCAGGGAACCGGAAACTTTTTATCGGCCCTGCATATTCCCAATGATTTTGCTCAAAGCATGATTGCCGTGCTGATCATTTCTTTTGCTGCGACCAGTCTGGATACCGCGACGCGTATTCAGCGTTTAATTATCGGAGAGTTGGGTGATAGCGTTAAACAAAAAACCATCAAAAACATTTTTAAGAACCGCTATTGGGGGAGTTTCATCGCAGTGCTCTCTGCATTTTTGCTCATTATCAGCACTAAGGAAGGCAAAGGCGGCATGACGCTGTGGCCCTTATTTGGGACAACCAATCAATTAATTGCCACATTGGCTTTGTTTACAATCACGTTTTGGTTAATGAAAAAGAAAGTCAATATTGCCTACACAGCTTTACCTTTAATCTTTTTAACGGTGATTTTAATTTGGGCAATCGTTGAAAAACTTTTCGAATATTATGCAGCCAGCAATTACCTGCTTTTAATCAGCCAATCGTTCATCCTTATTTTAGCTTTATGGTTTATTGTAGAGTGGTGGGTAAAGAGCCGAACACTGATACAAAACAACTGCACCCTCTCCCACCAGAAAAAAGAAAAATAGCTAGGCAATAAAAATTAAAGCCCTATATCAGAGCCAGCTCTTCTATCTGATGATAGGACATCAGCATTTCTTTTTCGGCGTGAAAATCTGTTGGCATTTTATCCAGGCGAGAAATAATCAATTGAACCTTGTCTTTGCTTAACTCTGAAATCTGCTCAAAGAGATACGTGCGACTAAAATAAGGTAATCTTGCTAAATGACGACCCACTTTAAGTGCAAAATTTTCATCATCATCCAAAAGCAAATCGATCAATACCGGACAAAAAATTTGTTTATTCATTTTTGCCAAAGCAACGCAAGCATGCTCTCGATAAGCCTTATCAGCAGAATGCATCCATTGTATTAACTCGGCCTCGTAATTTTCTAGCTTGACTTCTCCCACGGCATAAATCGCAGAAAGCAGCGAGTCCTTATCTCGTTTTTGATAGAGGCCTTGAATAGCTTGAATCGCCAACTCGCGTGTTTTGCGAAAGGGAAATAAAGCCACCGCCGCATTGGCCACCACACGATTACTTGCATGATTTAAATAAGGCGTCATGATAGGGATGGTTTTTGCATCCTTGAGAATACCAATCGATTCAATAGTGTTGGCCACGATGCGATCGTCTTTAACCTGCAAACTCTCTAATAAAAAGGGAATCATTTTTTTACCGGCAAATCTTGTCAGTAGCAAAATCGCGTTATGTTTAACGCGTGTGGAAACATTATGGCCGGATTTAAGTAGTTGAAAAAGTGCCAACATAGATTGATAATTTTTATAATAACTTAAGGATTCTAACACCGCCATCTGCATGTTTTCATCGCGTGTTTCAAAAAGGCTGACGATTTCCTTAAAGGCCAACTCACTGCGCATCTTGCCTAAACTGAGTACAATCGTGCGTTTTAATTGAATAGCTTGAGAGTAATTAAGCAAGTCGATCAAAGGTTGAGCTGCCTTGGATTTATTTTTTTCTCCCAGGGCTTGAATGGCATTGACGACCATTTTTTCATCTGAGCTTTTTAAACAGCTCACTAAATAGCGATAATAGATTTTTGAAAAATAAATCGGGTAAAGTAAAAAGACAAGCGCTGCAATAAAGAGCAAGGTCAACAAAAGCGGCAGGCCTAAGGCTCTTCCTACCATCAAAAAAGCCAAGAGCAAAAGCACGGAACCCATCGGCCGACCCAAGCCTTCGATAATCACTTTGGCACGACCCCGCTTATGATTGGGAATAATATTAAAGATCGGTTGCAGAAGTGAGACGGCCATAAAATCAATAAAATATACAATCAGTCCTTCAGCCAAAACTAAACTCCAAAGTGTGGGGTAAAAATAAACCAGGCAAAGACTGAGTGTCATCAAAGCAACCATAAGAAACATCACCTGATCGACACTAAGATAAAACATCAAACGTCCTGCGATAAAGGTTTGATAAAGTAAAACTGTGATTAAAGAAAATAACACAACCTTTCCAAAAAAAGCCGCAAGATGATCTTGATTGGGAAAATGTTTCACCGCAAAGTCATTAAAGAAAAAGTCGACTCCATAACCAAAAAAAGTATAGCAGGCCCAAAATAAAAATAAGATAGAAACTAAACGCGAAAAGTCTTGGGTCGTTTTTTTATTTTTTAAATTGGATTGGGCATCCAAATGAGCGTGTGAGCTTGCTTGGTTTTTTTCAGAAGCATTCATTTGCTGATTCGATTTAAGATGGCTACTTCGAATAAAAAGCAAAAATAAAGGCGCCACCAAGGTACAAACTCCCCACAGCAAAATAAAATTTTGTGACTGTAAAACCAGAGCCAATTGATTGAGGAGCAAACCGCCCAAGATCCAGCCTAAAATACCCGCTGCCACTAAAAAAGGATAACGTACGCGGGCCTCTAAATTAGTAAAGTAATTACTGACCTGCAGCCAAAATTGTAAACTGCTTAAAATAAAGACCGTATAAAAACCAATACGCAAACTATAGTAATAAAAATTTTGTTCGGGATTTTTTCCTAAAAGATACCAAAGCAAAATAATGACTATCCCAAAAAGGCTGTGAGCCACAATCAAGGATAGAGTCCGAGGCAATTTATCGATGATGAAGAAAAAAAACAGCGAGGACAAAATCGATAAAGCCGAAGCTGCCAAATAAACATAAAATAAGGGTGAGGTGCCCACCTGGCTGATCAACAATGCATTAGAAGCCAACAGGCCACAGGCATAACCGATCCCCAAAACAAAATTCATCGCCGCAAAGGCCAAAGTATTGCGGGTATTGCGTTGCGATAAAAAAGGCAACCAAATCCACAAAGGGGCAAAAAAGCGCTTGAGGCTTTGCCGCAAGCCAAATGAAGGACCCCTCTTCCCAATGCCTTGTTTTTTTTCCATTTTGACTCAAAGTTTGAATGAAATGATCGCGTTAAACTATAGAATAACATTGCAGGCAAAGTGACTCAAATTTAATTTTATAAAAAAAATGAAGCATATCAATCATCTACTGGTCAAAGCAGCGTTTGAAAAAGCTTAAAAACAAAAAAATGGGGATAAAATGTGAGATTTTTTTGAGAAAAAAACAGCTTAACTTATTGAAATATAAGGATAAATAGGCCTTTTAGAGACTCCAAAAGTCCAACGCGGTGGAACTGTTGGACTTTTGATAAACATTGAGGAATTTAAAATCATATAAACAAATTAAGCCAAAAAAATCAAAGAAATTTTTTCATTTCTCCCTTGAACCTTGTTTTTAAAATGGTTTAAGGAAAGGCTATGATTATCGTTAAAAAGCCTAAGCTGTCCTTTTGGGAAAAAATGTATATAGGTGCCGCCTTCAAAGGTATGATGATTACCTTGCGTCATCTTATTAAAAACATCTTAAACCCGACAAAAATTGTCACTTACGAATACCCCGAGGAAAAAAAACCGATTCCTGATAATTACCGCGCTGAACATCGTTTGATGCAGCGTCCAGATGGTTCGGTTCGCTGTACAGCCTGCATGCTTTGCGCAACGGCCTGCCCTGCAAACTGTATCGAAATCGTTGCCGCTGAACACCCCGACCCTCGTGTCGAAAAATATCCCGCAACTTATAATATTAATTTACTGCGCTGCGTGTATTGCTCGCTTTGCGTAGAGGCCTGCCCTTGCGATGCCATTCGCATGGATACCAAAAAAATTGAACAAGCGGGCTATACCAGAGAGCATTTTATTGTGGATAAGGATTATTTGATTAGCAACCACCCCGAAGATAAAAGCCCTTTTTCGATTGCTTTATATTAAAAAGTTCAAATACGCTCATGAGTAAAAAGAAAAAATACACCATCACATTGATCGAAGGCGACGGGATTGGTCCAGAGATCAGCGCAGAAATGCTCAAAGTGGCTGCCGCAACTAAACTCAATATTGAATTCATTCCAGCATACGCTGGCCTCGCGGCTTTAGAAAAAGACGCGACGGTCTTGCCCGAAAAGACACTGCGCTTAATCAAAAAACACCGTATCGCTATTAAAGGCCCGCTAACCACACCGGTGGGTCGCGGTTTTGGCAGCGTCAATGTTTTGCTACGTAAAAAGCTTTTGCTTTATGCCAATGTGAGACCGGTTAAAAGCATCCCCGGAGTCAGCCCTTATAAAAATGTCGACATTGTCATTATGCGTGAGAACACCGAAGACCTTTACTCAGGCATCGAACACGTCATCGCTCCAGGGGTGGTCGAAAGCATCAAAGTCATCACCAAAACGGCCAGCACCCGCATTGCCAAGTTTGCTTTTGATTATGCCAAATCGCATAAAAGAAAAAATGTCACGGCGATTCATAAAGCCAACATTATGAAACTCTCGGACGGGCTTTTTTTAAGCTGCACCGAACATGTCGCTAAAAAATACCCTAAGGTCAATTTCAATGATCTCATAGTAGATAATGCCTGCATGCAACTGGTGACCAAACCCGAGCAATTTGATATTTTGGTTTTAGAAAATCTGTATGGAGATATTGTTTCTGACCTTTGTGCCGGCTTGGTCGGTGGCTTGGGCGTTGTCCCTGGCGCCAACATTGGACAAAAATACGCTATCTTTGAAGCCGTACATGGCTCTGCACCGGACATTGCTGGCAAGGGGCTTGCTAATCCCTGCGCCATGATTCTCAGTTTTGCTATGATGCTGCGACACCTAGGTGAAAACTCAAGCGCATCCCGTATAGAAAACGCTGTCTACCAAACTCTTAAAAGCAAAAAGACCCGGACTCCTGACCTTGGCGGTAAAATGACAACCCAACAAATCGGCAATGCCATTGTCAAAGCAATGAACTAGCTTTTAAAATAAGGAAAAAACATGTCTCAATTACAAACCGGCGATCCCGCCCCCCAATTTACCCTCCCCAATCAAGACGGAGTCAAAATCAAACTCAGTGACTTTAAAGGCAAAAAAAACGTCGTCCTTTATTTTTACCCCAAAGACATGACACCGGGCTGCACTCAAGAGGCCTGTGATTTTACTGCAAACAAAAACAAAATATCCAAAAAAGATACGGTCATCCTGGGCGTCAGCATGGATAGCCCCGAGCGCCACCAAAAATTCATTGCCAAACATCAAATCAACTTTGATTTACTTTCTGATGAATCTGCAGAAGTTTGCCAGGCCTATGACGCTTACCAAATGAAAAACATGTACGGAAAAAAATTTATGGGAATCGTCCGCTCGACGTTTATTATCGATAAAAAAGGTAAGCTCACACATGTTTTTCCCAAGGTCAAAGTCAAAGACCATGTAGAAGAAGTGCTAGCGGCTCTAGCTGAGATAAAATAAGAAAAATCATTTAGGCATTAAAATAATGCGAATCGACTAACTGTTCGGTAATCTCATCGATCATGTCTTGCCGGAGTTGCTGAGGGACTAGGGAATAATAAGGGTGATTGGGGTCTTGGATGGTGGCGGAAACAATTTTTTCGAATACCAACCTACGAGCAGCGCGGTGCTCTTGAGAAGAAAGCTCTTCAACTGACGGGTCTGCCAGTTTTTTTTCGACACAGGCCTCTTTAGATTCTGAAGCTATTTTTGTCGCTTTCCTTTTTGGATCTCCTTGCTCAGGAGAATCAGTAACAACTTTTTTTGAAGGGCCCACAGGCATTGACCTACTCAAATGGTTAAAATATCGTATTGAGTGAGGTTCCTAACTTAAGCTCTTAAAAGATGCAAGTTTTTGCTTAATATCTAATTATTCAAAAATAAAATGACTCATGTTCGAAAAATTACATCATACTGACAGCTGAACTGGCAGCTAATTCTCGATTTTGCACGGTATCAAGGCGCTGAGGCAGTTGCTCTGGATTGACAGGAACGGTATCCATACCACCGGAGCTGCTAAAGCTTCCATAACCCGGAGCAACCATATTGAATTGAGATTGGGCAATCGCTTGGTCCATGGCTAGAGACTGCTGTCGTTTTGAAACATCATTCGCATGAGATCTATGAGCAAAATCTCCCAAATTGTAGAGCAGCTTTCCGGCAACTTGGCCAAAGCCAGGCATAAAACTAAGGATGCTACCACCGATTTTTGCAAACATGCCGCCAAACTTTTTAAGACCGGCCATAAAAACTTGAAATCCAGTCGGCTTGTCTAGCTTGGTGCCATCGGCGTCGATAAAGCGGGCGGTAGTACGTTGAATCATGGGGGGACTGATCATTAAATTGCTCATAATTGATTTCTCCTCGGAAAACTTCCTCTTAACTATTCACATTATTATTATCGTTGAATGAGGGCTGCAAAGTTGTGTCAAGCTCGCTTTTTTTATTGCAGCTTTAAGTCTCCTTATCTTCTTCTGCAGGAGGAAGTTGTTCTGGTGGTTTTTCACCACCTTCCTTGGGCTCCTCAATGCTTGGCGGGGATTCACCCGCTGGCAAGGCTGAGTCCCCTAAATTGGCTTTTGAGACTTTAAGTTCTTGCCTTAATTTAGTCATTTTTATCACATTGAGGACGAGCACTGCACCTATAGCAATAAAAAGCACAAGGAAAACAATAAGATAAATCTTAAGACGGCTGGCGGCAACCGGTCGCATCTCCAAGCCCAACAAGGAAGTTAAGACGGCACCTGGTGTTTTACCCTCCGTTGTAGTGACCTCGGGACATGCTGTCACCCCCTTGCTCATCTTGGGGTCATCGATATAACTAACGATCACAGAAACATCGCGAAAAGCCAAATTATCCACTGCATTTGAAATATAGCGTTTAATGTCTTCTTCGGTGATTTTATCATCGGAATCAGTTCGGATCATCCGCACCACTGCAGAGGCAGTGGTTTTTTTATTGGGGTCAGGTTCTTCACCAAACTCATCTTTTTTAGGGACACTAATAATCACATCGGCTTTCACCACCGCAGGAACGGCATCGCTTTCTAGATGTTGGCTGATTTGACCTTGTTTTGAAACGGTTTCTCGACATTTTTCCCATTCAGGGCTGGAGATGACATCTTTGGCAGTACAGATATCTTCGATCATCTTTTGTATATTTCGCGTCCGGGGAAGATTATAATCCGTTAAAATTTGTCTAGACTTGGTGAGATCGCCCTCCGAAACCAAAACGCTAAAGGAAACATCCTGAGCACTGGCTACTTTGCTCTTTGTTGCATTAATCCCATGGTCCCCTAAAACCACCTGCATCTTATTCGCATCTTTTTCGCTTAAACCCTCGTGAAGGGTCTCCTGTCCACATGAAACCAAAAATAAAGGAAAAAAAATCAATAATAGCAAATATTTAGATTTATAAAAAAATGTCTTCACTGTCTTTCCTCAATTTCTTAGTTTATTAAACAGCCTTTTTTATTACTTCATATTAATGATAACATGGGCCTCGACCACCGCAGGAACGGCATCACCTTCTAAATGTTGACTGATTTGACCTTGTATTGAGACAACTTTTCTACATTTTTCCCAGTTATGACTGGGAATCAAACCTTTATCCCCGCATAATTCTTGAACCATCTTTTTTATATTACGCGTCCGGGGAAGATTATAGTCCGTTAAAATTTGTCTGGATTTAGCAAGGTCGCCCTCCGAAACCAAAACGCTAAAGGAAACATCCTGAGCACTGGCTACTTTGCTCTTTGTTGCATTAATCCCATGGTCCCCTAAAACTACCAACATCTTATTGGCATCTTTTTCGCTTAAACCCTCGTGAAGGGTCTCCTGCCCACACGAAAGCAAAAATAAAGGAAAAAAAACTAAAAATAACAAGAGCCTTGCTTGACGGAAAACTTTTTTCACCAGTCGATTCCTTATTTTTGTTGAGTTTGTTGAGACGCTCTTTTCATGACTTCTTTAGGGTCAGGAGGCACAAAACCGCTATGGATGAGCTCGGTCAAAGATCTGGCAAAATCTCCTGATTTGCCCTTGGGATCAAGCTTAGAAGCCTCCTCTAGAGCTTTAAGCGCCTTTTCTTTATCTCCCTTAAAGAATAGAGCTTCACCTAAATAGGATTTGGCAAAAGCACTTTTGGGCTGTATTTTGAGGGCTTTTTTATAGCAAGTAATGGCCTGATCAAACTTGGCTTGGACGCAATAAACGTTGCCTAATGAAACCAGGGGGACTTCACTTTTGGGCACCAAAGGGGCCACACCTTCAAAAACCTGCTGGGCTTCTTTAAAACGGTACATTCCCAAATAAAGGTATCCCGCTTCCATGATGAGTCTAATATCTTCGTTGGGCACAGAAATCATAGTCAAGTCTCCCATATAAAAAAGGGTAATTTAGATGGCTAGATTAGCCTACCTAAATTACCCAAAATTTCAAAGCAGATATTTACAAAGATGCGTATTTTATCAACTTAAATTAATTAACCTGCACGCATGTTATTGATAGCTTGTTTAAGTGTATCGTGCTCGGCCTTTTTAATCTGAGATAACATACTCCAAAGACGGTTTTCGTTTTGCACAGCCATCTGAGCGGATAGCATATCGTTATTCATCGATTGCATAGCTTGCATTTGCATGGCCATATCTACCTGGGTACCGCCACCAAAACCAGTCATACCACCGGCTCCGCCAAGACCACCTGCAGCACCTCCGCCAAATCCAGGGGCATTTCCGATACCACCAAATTTGGTTAAGGCACTGGGACTGCCACCTAAGCCATAGGAACCAGTATTTTGGCCGCCTAAAACCGAAAGGGCTGCGGAAGTCACGGCACCACCTGTTGGGCTGGCCATACCGACTCCTGCTGAAACCGCTGGACCAATCAAACCCATCGCGGTTTGTAATCCATTAAAAAACTTGTCTGCGCCGCCCAAGCCATAAGGATTGCGGGGGGCTTGGGTTCTAATTTGTGTCGTATCAATTTGAATAGGACTTACTGACATAATACTAATCTCCTCAATTTAACTCGGGATTTTGTTTCCCATGTTATACATATTGATTATCGCCTGGGTTCCCTATTAAAGTTGCTTCTAAGTGTTATGATTTTAAAGAAATGAAAAAAAAATAATTAAAAAGAACAATGATATTATATAGTTAAAAAAATTTATTGTATTAATTTTTTTTTAAAATAAGGTTGAAAGAACTCAAATTATTTAGAGTTTTTGCCCTTCATATTTTCAATCATTTGATATTTAAGGCTGAGCAGTTCTTTAAAGAGTTCTGAAGTCAACTCATAGGCCTTCATGGCTTTTTTTGCGGATTTACCTTTGCCTAAACCCTGCTTGGCCTTGGCAATCTCTTCGAGATCGTCATGAGCTTTGGCAAAGCTTTTGTTTATTTCATCAAAATCTTCGGTTTCAACCAGTTTTTCAATACGGGGATAGCCCGCCGAAAGATTTTCTCCAGTGTTTTTAGGGTTTGTCATACTTGTTCTTCCTATTTACTTTAAATTCATTCTTAATTATATCTAGGAGGCTTTTAAAAAGTGCCTAGCGCTCGATAAAACCACGACTGAGTCATACATGAAGTATGTCGCAGGGAGTGGTTTTGAGAACAACAAAGCAGATAGGGACTTTTTGAAAGCCTCCTAGATTTCTGATGGTTTCAGCTCGGCCACCACCAACTTAATTGAAGCAATCGGTAACGAGACCCTAGTTTCAAAATCTTGAAAACCCGATTTTCTGATTTTAATACGGTAGGTCCCTACGACCAAATCCGATAAAATAACGGGAGTTTGGGCAGCCACTGGGTTTCCACCGACCAACACTTCAGCATTAGCAGGCTGACTGATCACATAGATCACCGACCTTAATGGCGAAACTTTGGTATAAATCGTTTCCGCTCTGCTTTTTAATTTTGGGTCTTTGGTTTGCACAAAGACCTCAGTAATCATTAAAATAGCTTTGTTTTTGTCCCCTAAACCATTGTGGGCCTGAGCCTGGCCTAGTTTGGCTTCATTTGCCAATAAAGGGTTTTCTGCAGCTTTTTGATAATAAGCCAAGGCCTTATCGTAGGTCTTGGTGTTAATAAAGGCTTCGCCCAATAATAAATGAACTTGAGAAAGCTCGGCAGGATCTGGTTGTCGATTGAGGGCTTCTGCAAATTGTTCGATTGCCGAATTATATTGCCCTGACTTTAAGAAAGAACGCCCTTTATTGATATAAACCCCTGCTGGAGAGGTCTCTAAACTGTATGTTTGATTAAATGGCGTATTAAGATCGATACTATATTCTTTTTCAAATGGATTATAGCCTTCTTTTTTGAGTTCCAGTTTGTGACGGCCCAAGGGAAGCTCACCCTTAAAAGGAGTCACACCGTATTTCTTGGTATCGACATAGAGTTCTGCACCGGTGGGTGTCGAATTGATTTCAGCAGGAAAGACCGACCGGTGGATGCACTCCAACAGGAACACAAGAAAATCCAAGCTCGGCACCCGGCCCTTGAACTCAG
>JAUHYS010000204.1 GCA_030426445.1 bacterium | reverse complement strand
TTTAGCTTTAGCTTTTTTAACGGCCTCGCTCAGTTCTTTTTCGGCAATATGTTGGATATATTTATCAATCGTCAAAACAATTTGCTTAGCATTACCTGCTTTCAGCAAATCAAAAGAAGCAAAAGGGCGGCCCTTTGCATCTTTTTCAACATAAATGGGTTCGGAAGAATTTTTTAAAATGGCATCATAAGAAAGCTCCATGCCTTCCAGAGCTTTTGCATCATATCCCGCTATACCAATTAAATTAGCGGCCAATTGATTGTTAGGATAGAAGCGTTTATACTCCGGCAACATACCGACACCTTCTATTCCTAAAGTTTTAACCTTTTCACTCTCCTTTTTTTCGAGGCGTCGACTTAACCAAACAAATTTTTTCTTTTTATCTGAAAGCTTTTTAAGAAGAGTTTTTTGATTGATATTTAATAAAGGGGAGAGAGCTTTTGTAACTTCTTGTGCACTCTCTATCCGATAAGGTTCTGCATAAATACTGTAGACCTCAACATCCATTGCTAGTGTTTCATAGTTGCTATCTAAAATGTTCCCCCTTTTAGGCGACAATACAATCTTTTGTTGATATTGTTTATTCTGGTAACCGGATAAATGCGAATCCGCTTTAAGGTGGAGCTCAAAAGCTCGCAGCGCAATTCTGCCAAATAACAGGAGAAAAATAAAACCAAAGATTCTGATACGAATCTTGAGTCTTCTTGAGTCTGGCTTATCTTTAAGAGCTTTAACTTTCATGCTTTAGGGCTAAAAAAAATGATTTAGCCCATTCTATTTCTGAAAATCGTGATAAGAAGGGCTGTGTCATCAAGGCAAAGGGTCCAAACTAGCTTTTACCATTTTGCTGTTGTGGGTTCCCTTAGCTAAAATTTTTGAGGAATCCTGCATTGCATGCTTTGCCAGTGCGGGTTCTTGAGGTGTCTTTTTATTTTTTGCGTGTCCCTTTGAACTAGATTGAGACTTGGCAAGCTCACTGTTTTTTTTAGGAAGATTCTTTTTGGCAACTGGCTTCTTAGCAGAAGTTTTTTTATTTTCGGCAAGCACCTTAGCAACTTTTTTAGATTCTTTTTTGATTTCTACTTGAGGGACTACCTCAGGCTTTCCCTGTTGCTTCGCTAGCTGATAAAACTGCGACTGTTTTAAATCCTTTAAATAGACAAGTTGCGAAGCCTTCGCGATTTCTAAATTTGCAGCTACCTGGTCTTCTAAACGCTTAGGGTTCTTTAGCTGGGCGATTTCTAGACGCAGTCTTTTATTTTCTTCAATCAATGCACGTTTTCTCTCGATGGCCTGATTAATTTGATATCCGTAGTCGTAGACTTTGACATGGGTATTAATATAAAAAATGGCAGAACCAATAAAAATCATAATCAAAATCGAAATACCAAAAAGAAAAAAACTGCGGGCAGGTGGTATCGCTTTAAAAGCAGGCTGACCACTGAGCGCTTGGGTATGATGAAATTTAAGTGGGTTTTTTCTTGCCATGACAAGTTACCTAATTTTCTTAGTCTATCCTTTTTATCGCCCGAAGCTTTGCACTTCGTGCCCGAGGGTTTTGTTCGATTTCTTCTTTTTGAGCTTGTAGGGGTTTACGAGTCAACACTTCATAAGGTCCTTCGCTAAAACGACGAAAGGCCCATTTGACGATTCTATCTTCCAATGAATGAAAGGAAATGATCGCCAATACACCCCCCCTCCGAATAAAATCCGGAGGGCTTTGAAGAAAACTTTCTAAGGTCTCCAGCTCTCGGTTCACTGCAATACGAAGTGCCTGAAAAGTCCGAGTTGCTGGATGAATCCGGTTTCTCCCTCGACTACAACTTGCAACCAGTTGCGCAAGTTCGGTCGTCGTCCTTAGCGGAGCCTTTTTGCGCCGTTCAACAATCACTCTAGCTATCTTCCGCGAGTGTCGTTCCTCTCCCCAGCGAAAAATAATATCTGCCAGCTGTTTTTCATCCCACTGATTAACGATATCGGCAGCGCTGATCTCTGCTTGAGGATTCATGCGCATATCTAAAGGTGCTTCCTTTAGAAAACTAAAACCTCTATTTGCATCATCTAATTGTAAGCTACTCACTCCCAAGTCGAGGATCATACCATCCACCGACTCCCAATGGGGAGCTTTTAAATAATCCAAGACTTGATTGTAGTTTCCTTGTTGTAAATAGAGACGATGAGAAAAAGGAGCCAATCTTTGGCGGGCAATTGAAATTGCATGTCGGTCATGGTCAATACCGAGAAGTCGCCCTTCAGGTGACGACCTCTCGAGTATTGCCCTGGAGTGCCCACCTAAGCCAAGTGTCCCATCGACATAGTCCTGGTTAGGTTTAACATTTAAAAGATCTAAACTCTCATCGAGTAAAACAGAGTGATGCTCAAAATGTGGGACCGAATTAATGCCAGGTCCTGTATTGTTCTTGTTCACCCTGAAAACTCATCACAGCGTCATAAACCGAATCGTAGGTCTCGACTAAGGAGTAGGCCCCAGCAAATTGAAAAATATTTTTTGTATAATCATTTAATGAAGCCAACTTAATATCTCCGCTAATGGTACGAAGGTATTTTACCTTTGCCAAAAGTCTTTCAATGGTCCCATAATGTAGATGGGAGACCTTGCGAAAATTTAGCACCACCTTGGTGCGCTGCGTTTGGGATAAGCGGTTCAATATTTCTTCTAGATCTTGCATTTCCTGGTAAGCGACTTCGCCACTTAAGTTAAGCACTGCAATATCGTCGATGGTTTGAATCTCCATCTCTCCAGGAACACTCGCTGCCCCTTCTCGATTATAATCCCAAATTGGCAAGTTCATCCGTCGCATTTTCAATCGTCCTTTGTGAAGCATCAAAGGCTTCTTCCCATTTCTCTTTGGACCAAACTTCAATCCGCTTTGTCATTCCCACATAAACCACTTCTCGTTGGAGAGCTGCATAATCTCTTAAGGTAGGGGGAATAACGATCCTTCCCTGCTTATCTATTGGACACTCGGCAGCTCCACTAACAAAAACCCTCTGTAAAGCCTTTACCTCGGATTTAAACTGAGGAAGCGCTGCAATTTTATTTTCGATCTCTTGCCACTCCGCCATGGGATATGCCCAAAGACAATGGTCGAAAGTCGTGATCACAAGTCTTTCATCGTAATTAGTGCTTAAGACTTCACGAAACTTAGCTGGCAAGGACACGCGCCCCTTTTCATCAAGACTGTATTCAAAACGACCGCGGAACATTCGGACATTAAAACCACTTTATACCTAAATGTCAACCACTTTAAACCACTCTATACCACTTTTTACCATTTTCACTTACTTCGTCTTAAAATAATTAAAAAGAAAAAGAAGATAGAAATCATAAAAGTTATTTAAAAACATAGTTTTAAAAAAAATAGTTAAAGTAGAGTAACGTAATAGCCTTTTTTAGATAAAGATTCTTTTTGTCAAGAGTGGGAAAAAACCACTATAGACTTTTAAAAATGAAAGCAGAAAAAAAAGAAAACTTTGATGTTATTATTATCGGAGCAGGGATCGCTGGCGCATCTACGGCTTATTATCTATCTCAACTAACAGAGGCCCGTATTCTTGTCATAGAAAAGGAAGCTTCTTTCGCCCAACATGCTTCTGGAAAAAACGCCGCTCTCTTTCGTCAGGCAACAGAGGACTTTGAAACCGCTTCCCTTATTCAAGTCTCTCGAGAAGGCTTTGCTAGCCCTCCCAAGGATTGGATATATCCTCAAGTTTTAAAAAAAACCGGCTCCTATATAATTGGAGAAAAAAACAAGCTCAAAACACTCGTTCAAAATCTTGAAAAACTCAAAATCAAAAAAACAGAATTTGAATATGGAAGTTTTCCAAGCAGCTGTCCTCCCTCTCTCAAAAAAACTCTACTCAAAAGTCATTATGAAACTTTGTTTTATTTTCCTGAAGATGGTGTCATGGATATTCATGCCCTTATGCAAAATTTAATTCACGGAGCGCAGTATCGAAAAGTAAAATTTCAATACAAGTCTACGGTGACAAAAATTTCTCCTCAAAAAAACAATCAATGGGAAGTTTACCTCGAGAATTCACAACAAATTTTAAAGACAAATATTCTAGTCAATGCTGCAGGAGCTTGGGCTGCAGACTTAGCAAAACCTTTTTTAAAAAATCCATTTCAAGCCTATCGTCGACACCTTTTTATTTCTGAACTGGATGAATTTTCGAAAGATGAAGTTTCTAGCTGGCCTTACGTTTGGGACATTTCTCAAGAATACTATTTTCGTCCCGAATCCAATGCTCTCTTAATCAGTCCCGGTGATGAAGACTTGTTTCCTGCAATGGACCCTCCAGAAGATCCGGTTGCTTTAGAATTACTTGCAGACAAGTTAAAAAAAAATTCCCCACTTTTATCTTCGATTCAAATTAAAAGAGCTTGGGCCTGTTTACGTACAAAATCTCTTGATGGAAAATTTAAAATCGCATTTCAATCAGGATTCGCAGGTCTATTCTACGTCGCTGCTCT
>JAUHYS010000203.1 GCA_030426445.1 bacterium | reverse complement strand
ATTATACTAAGATGAATTTAGCCGCCCAGGCTATACGTCGGGGTGATCAAGTGCGTGCGAAGGAGTTAAGAGCAGAAGCTAAAGCTCTAAAATCAGATGCCGAACTTTGGGAAAAACTCGCCGAAAAATGGCCGTGCAAGGGTAAAACTGGTTTCCATGGTTGGTTAGAAGAACGAGGCGAAAAATTTGCAGCTCAAGGTAAAGAAGACCGAGCTAAATTTAACGAAAAAATTCGCGAGCGCCGTTTAGGTTATAAGCGTCTCAGCGACTTAGCCGAATATATTAAAGATCGTGATGCTTTTGGAATTAATTGGGAGAGTTTTGTTCCAGACATCGCAAAGAAAGATAAAGATGGTAATATTGTCAAAGATAAAGATGGTAATATTGTCGTTGTTCCAGGTTCAGGTGCCAAAAAGTGGAAAGAATTTAATGGTAATGTCGTTGTTGTTCTTGAGGCTGTAGAAGCTTATATTAAAATCAAAGAAGCACGTATTGCACTTGAAGCTAAATCTGTAACGGATTTAGAAGACCGTTACGTAGCTTTACGTGGTAAGCTTATAGAGCTAGGCGAAGAAGCTAAAAAAGCTACCACAGTTGTAGAAAGCCAAATTAAAAAGACTACAAAGAAGGCCACAAGAAAACCTACCCAGCCCAAACAAGAGATTATTATTGACTATAGCCCTATCGATTTTGGTGATGATGAGGGTGTCCAGGTGACTTCTAATCTTATTGATATGCCAGTTAGCGATTTTGACCCTGTTAAGTTTTACATGGAGCATGGTGCTAAGAAGGCATCGACTTTATGTCACGCGCGGTGGGAAAAAACTAAAAATGAGAAGAAAAAAGATTATGATTGTCTTTTAGTTGCGGGCATGTCCTATGCGACTTTGGATAATTTTGTATTAGCTAAAGAATTACTAGATATCTGGATGGATAAACATTACCGAGTGGCTAGTTCTACTCAGAAAGCTAGGGCTTTAAATAGTTATAAAAACGTAGTGACAAAATTGCAAGCAATAGAAACAAGTCTTCCTAAGCGTGCTACAGTTGAGTTGGATAAGTTGCCTGGTGGAACTTTAATTAAATTTAAGCCTCTTAATAATACAGGCTTTGCTCCTGTAAAATGGATTACTGTGGGGAGTCAAGGTGGGGTTGCAAAGGTCTTAGCTGGAGCGTATAAAATATCTATTTACTTCCCTCAAGGTACTTTTGAATCTTACGGCTATGAACCAGTTAGAAAGGAAATCTTAGAAATAGACTTTTCTAATGGTGATATTTTAGATTTATATTCGCCAACTTTACAGTCAGCTAAAGCTGCTAAGTTTGTAGCACCTGCTAAGGAAGTTATTAAAAAGCTAGAAATATCATCTAAAAAAGCAGAGATTGACCAAAAGTTGGCAGATCTAGATGCAGAAGAGGAAGCTGTAAAAAAGAAGAAGGCAGATATAGAGAGAAGGCAAGCAGAGGTTCAAGCTAGACTTGATGCAGCGCGAAAGAAATTACCTGAAGCAGAAAATGCAGCCCAAGCTGAGAAGATTTTGAATTTATCTAGATTAGCAAAAAGACTAGAAGGTCAACTTGTTTCAAGTGCTTATCAAAATAATAAACAGAGAGATGAAAATATCAAAATACTTAATCAGTTGAGAGCTGTTTATGTAGAGTTAGTTGAGGTTGATTTTCCTAAAAATGGAGAGATGCATGAATCAAGAATAGCAATGATTGATAGTCAAATAGTTCAAACTTGGCGCGCTAATGCAGTCTACCATGAGAATGGAATAAAAAAGGCTAATCAAAATCACTTGCATCATTACTTTGCCGGTGAAGCGCGTTATCAGGCTGGCGAAAAATCAAACGCCTTAACACATTTTGAAAACTTTTTAGAAAAAATGGCGACTTCAGTCCAAGGTTATCAAGATGCTCATAGAGATAAAATGGAACATGCTAAGAAAATGCTTGGTCAGAATTAATAGATAGTGGTTCTTTTTTAATAATGAATAGTTGTAAAAACTAAAAGCCCCCTTGGGGGCTTTTTTTGTTTCAAACGGGAAATTTGACTTATTGTTAAAATACGCTGGTAAAATAAAAGCCGATTTAACAGACGGGTCGATTAACCATGATAAATATCTCGAGCATTAATCACTTAATTATTAAGACTCAATGACATAAATAGCTTTACGTTGCGGATCATTTTTAGCGAGTAATACAGAAATTGCTTTATCAAAAGTTACCAGTCTCCCTTGTTTTTTAATCGCTAAAGCTAAAAGGTAGGCGGCGGTAAGTAGACTGATCACTCCTCATCCTCAATTTTTTTGACATCTTCTGAGCTAATGGGTTTGGCATTGGCAGAAATCCGAAAAACCGGGAAGCCACTTTTTTTGCGAATAGGTGCGGAAGCTTGTAAGCCGCGTCTGATAAGTTCAGAAATGATTTTTCCGATGGATTCAGAGCGTTGTTGAGCTAGGCTTTTTGCTGCCATCACTAAACATTTGTACATCTTAGTATTTAAACCTTTCTTTAGTACGGTATAACTATATTCCCTTCGAAAAAATACCGTAATAATCCGTCATGAACAAAGCCGTCAAACCCGTACTGTTTGAGCCCCGATGAAATCGGGGTGAGTTTGCGGGTTTAGGCGAAAGTGAATGAGGATTTAGGTATTTTATTCGGGGGTGGCTTTTTTCTTTGTTACTTTCTTTTTGGCCATGCAAAAAGAAAGTAAATAAAAGTTTATACCTGCCGATCAATAATAGTCGCAACTGCCATGCCATGGCCAATACACAGTGTAACCAGACCATAGCGTTTATTTTGGCGTTCAAGTTCGTCTAAAACCGTTCCTAAAAGCATCGCGCCTGTTGCGCCAAGCGGATGACCTAAGGCAATAGCGCCACCATTCACATTAACCTTGTCGATATCCAGTTTTAAGTCTTGGATGGTCGCTAAGGGAACAGGAGCAAAGGCCTCGTTAATTTCAAATAGATCAATGTCGGATATTTTAAGACCCGCTTTTTGAGTCACCTTTTGAATTGCGGGAATCGGTCCTAGTAGCATGATAATAGGATCGGCCCCGACTTCCACCGTTGCAACGACCCGAGCGCGGGGTTTGAGATTGTGTTGTTTGCAAGCGGCTTCACTGGCAAAAAGTACCGCTGCTGACCCATCGACGATGCCGCTAGAATTGCCCGCATGAATCACCCCGTCTTCTTTAAATACTGGTTTGAGGCCAGCTAGTTTTTCGACACTTGTGCGAGGGCGGAGGTGTTCGTCACGTTTAAATTCAAAAGTATTGCCTTCGGCATCGTGGGCCTGGACCGAAATAATAGATTTAGCAAAACGCTCTTCTTCCCAAGCTTGTGCAGCCAGGTTTTGCGAACGGACGGCAAATTCATCCAGCTGTTGACGGTTAAAATTGTATTTTTCTGCAATGAGCTCTGCAGAGAGCCCTTGAGGAATGAGGTCAAAGCGTTCTGCTAATTTAGAACCCTTCATGTCAAAATTAATATTCATGGGAACCCGAGTCATGTGCTCGACACCGCCGCCAATCATGACATCCGACATACCAGCCATGATAGTATGCGCCGCTAGGTTACAAGCGCTAAGCCCAGAGCCGCAAAAGCGGTTTAAGGTGGCACCAGGGACTTCAATCGGCCAACCGGCAGCAAGTACGGCTTCTCTGGCAATGACATTGTCCTGTTCGTCGCGTTGGGAGACACAACCATAAAGTACATCTTCGACATGTTGGGGATCCAGTGAGTTTCTTTTTACCAAGGCATTTAAAGGGAAGCTGGCTAAATCAATGGGATGAGTCGATTTAAGGCTGCCTTCACGTTTAGCGCGTGGAGTCCGAACGGCATCGATAATAAATGCTGGATTGGCTGCTGACATTGAAATCTCCTTTTCTCTTTAAAGCGTTCCCCCCTCTTAAGTTGCTGGCTATTTGGTCCCGCACTCATGCGGGAAGGGAGCCAGGGGGCGTTATGTTTGAGTAAAAAAACACACAGCGTCAAATCAGGTTTTCAAATAAAAATGCCTTCCTGGCAAGAAAAATAATTTTAATAAAATATTTTAGCGAAATCGAAACATTTAGTGTATAATCTTCCTTACCTGAAGACTTTTTTTATGTTGGCCCTCGTTCTTTTTAAATACGAAAGCTATGAAAAATAACTTCTTTAATATGATAGTGGTGAAATCTTAAAAGCGCTTAATAAAATTGATAAATCAGATGAGATAATTATATTAAATATTTGTTTTTTATATCATTTTTTAAATAGATTTTCAATTTATTCACAGATGGGGATAAAGTTGTTAATAAATGTATGGTAAGGTCACATATGGTCAAAGTAGCCCGAAGCTTTGGAAAAGGCTTTTAGGGCATTCCCAATCGACTTTTTCAAAAAAAAGGCCGGAAGAGGGTGAGTTACTGCCGATTTTTCGCACTTATGCTCGGCAAATGGCTTCTATCCTTAATTTAAAAGAGCTTCTCAAAAGTATTTTATCCCATTTTGGAGA
>JAUHYS010000202.1 GCA_030426445.1 bacterium | reverse complement strand
CCGGCAAAATGGAATTAGAATCCATTCCCTTTAACTTAGAACAACTCATTGGGGAATGTATTTCTCTTTTTTCAATCAATGCTGAAGAAAAAAACGTCCTACTTTTGGCAGACATCGAAAAAGGGACTCCCATTGCACTAAAAGGGGACCCCACCCGCCTGCGACAAATTTTGCTCAACTTAATTGGAAACGCGTTTAAGTTTACTCAACAAGGAGAGATTCGAGTTAACGTACGTTTGATTTCAACCTATGAAGACTCGCGAGTGCAATTACGTTTTTCAGTTAAAGATACCGGGATTGGAATTGAAGAAAGTCGACAAAAACAACTCTTCGAAGCCTTCAGTCAGGCAGACACTTCGATTACCCGACAATACGGAGGCACTGGTTTGGGCCTGACTATCTCTCGACAATTGGTACAACTTATGGGTGGAGAAATCGGTATCAACAGCCAGCTAGGATTGGGATCGGATTTTTGGTTTAGAATGCCTTTTGCTTTGGCCAATCCAAAAGACATCGAAGGACAAGAAATCGACACCGGCCAAATGCAAGCCGTTTCCTCTTTAAAAAGAATCAAAGTATTGATTGCCGAAGACAATCCCGTCAACCAAATGGTCCTTCAGGGAATGCTGGAAAAACTAGAAATCAACCCTATCATAGCAGATGATGGACTAGCCGCTTGTCAAAAACTCATGAGAAGTGACACCCCCTTTGACATTGTATTAATGGACTGCGAAATGCCCAAACTGGACGGCTATAGCGCTTGTCAACGCATTCGAGAATTCGAAAAGTCTTCTGGGTTGCCACATACTCCAATCATTGCCTTGACTGCTCATGCCCTACCGGAACACCGTGAACGCAGTTTAAATGCTGGCATGGATGACCACATTGTTAAGCCTATCGAGTTTAAAGTTTTGAGAAAAATCTTAGAGTATTGGGTCAAACAAAAGAAAGCCTTCCACAGCAAATTTCACAAAGAAAAAACAGCCCACTCTTTTAAAGAGTGAAAAGCTCAATAGCATTTTTGAAATCTGGATTTTTTTCATTTTTTTAAAACCATCCCAAAAATAAAGACGTCTTGTAAAACGAAGAAAATTGAAAAGTCTCAATCTCCATCGAGACCCTAGACTTGTCTACAAAATTATCAAGACAAGGAGTACTCATGAAAACCTCACCTTCAGTTCAAAAAAACAAAAAAAACTTACTCATTTTTGGTATTGTGATGTTGAGTGGCATCTTGGAATACGGCATTGCCAGCCAAGCCAACAAAAAAGTGGCAGCATGGCGGACTCTAATAAGATGCCGACCAAACTCAGGAAGCCCAGGCTTCGATTAACCCAGAAGTCTTTCAAAACGTTTGGGCAAACCTCAATTATGGTGAAGTCTTAAAAACCAGTGCAGAGTATTTACGAGAAGGAGATCAAAAAGGAGCCCAAAGCGTTTTGCATTCTTTTCGCAAGAAACTCGAAGCTGCTAATAAATTGGCTCCAAGTCCCAAACTTTCTAAAAAACTTGATCAGGCCGATTTTATGGACAAAGAAGTGAACCAGGCTTTTGCTGGATCTCCATCCGAACAAGCTGAAAAACAAAAACGTCTAAGTAAATCTAACCATTACCACGGAAACGCATCTTCTCGATCCGCAAAGTAGCTTTTTTCAACGATACCCCCCTATGGATGGCCATCCCATAATAGGCCTGCTTAGATCAGCAGGCCTTTTCTTTTTTTAATTCCAGTTCCATTCTTCGATTTTCGACTTAATTAAATCACGAACCTTTCTAAAGCCTACCAAACGGTCTTGTCCCAAAGTAAGTATACTTGCTGGGTCAGGAAAGGGCCAGTGCAAACGTTGGGCATGCCCCAAAAAGACTGGACAAACTTCCTCCATGCAAAGACTGATCACCAAATCTACACTTTGGGGGTCAATGTCTTCGACCGATTTGGAATGCTGATCAGTAATATCAATGCCGATTTCTTTCATGGCCTCGATGGCAGCTGGATGGACAATGGAAGGCCTTGAACCCGCACTTTGTATATGATAGCCTTCTCCCAAAACCTGTCTAGCAAGTCCCTCAGCCATTTGACTGCGCGCAGAATTGGCCACGCATAAAAAAAGAACTCTCTTCATCAACAACATCCTTTCGCATCTTGGTTAGAAATAGAATCTGGCTCTATATGGTCACAACGGATCCATTCATAAAGAAAAGCTGCCAAACAAGTACCCAAAGTGGGTCCCAAAAAATAAACCCACAGCCCTTCAAGCCTACCAGCCAATAGAGCAGGGGCCAAAGAGCGCGCTGGATTCATAGAGGCCCCCGTCCACTGCCCTCCCACAAAGGCATCGACAACGACTGTGATCCCAATCGCGGCACCTGCCATGATCCCCACCGCCCGACTATCAGTCGCCACTGCAATGATCACAAACATTAAAAAAAAGGATAATAATGCCTCCAACAAAACGGCTTTAAAAACAGGCAAAGTAAAGAGTGTGACTCCAGCGATTTGATTTTGGGGAGAAAAATAAAAAATGGCAAGCGCCCCTAAAATCGCCCCCGAAAATTGAGCAAACCAATAAAAAGGTAATTCTCTCTTTGGAAAGCGACCCACCACCGTAAAGGCCAAAGTCACTGCCGGGTTAAAATGTGCTCCTGAGATATGGCCCACAGCGTAAATCATGACCGTAATCGTTAGGCCAAATACCCACGGCACCTGAGATAAAAGGTCTTCAGCTCCCGATAGCTGGCCCCATGTGATCGCAGCACAGCCGAAAAATACAATGGCAAAAGCACCTAAGCCTTCTGCAATCATTTTACTGAATAGATTTTTACTCATTTGGACTTAGCTTATAAGCAATGTCATGTTGATGAAGCAATAGAAATACTTACCTATTTTAAAAAGAAAACAAGAGAAATTCCTGGAGTCTTTCTCAAAAGAAAATATAATACCCGCATATGCCCAAAGAGAAATCATCCCAACAAAAGGGTGAAGAGCCTGTCAAATTAAAGCGACCTAAAAAGAGACGTCTTTTATTTAAGCTCTTTTTGTTTTTTTTCATCTTTTTTTTACTGTTGTTAGGAACATCCTATTTTTTACTCCAATCCCCACGATTTTTAATGTGGGCAGTCACACAACTGAACTATTCTATCCCCGGAAAAATCACCTATAAAGAACTCGATATCAATCCAGAGAAAGGCCATATCCAGATAAAGGACTTCAACTACCTCAATATTAAAGGTGAAAAAGCATTAACTATCGATCGCTTTGAAATCAAATTTAAAAAACTGAGCGTTTTTAAAGGTGCCCTACATGCTACCCGTTTGGATATCGGGCAAGTTGATGTGTTCATGACAAAGTTTCCCAAGATTGCTCGCAAAAGTGGGCCCTCGAATTGGCGATCTGTTTTACAACTTTTGCTCAAGCGCATTTCGGTAAAAGACGGCAAAATTGCTAGCGTTCGACTGCAATGGGATGAAAAACGCAAAGTAGTCTTAAAGGATCTCAACCTTGATTTAAGTGCGCAAAAATTACGCAAACAAGAAATTCAACTTCTGATCGAAAACAGTACAGTTGATTGGAAAGATAAAAATTTTACTTCACAAAAAATAAACTTTAGCGGTGCTATCAATGTACCCTTTTTATACGATTATAGTTTTTTTGTTTCTACAGCTCAGGGACAACTTTATTTAGAAGACCTTTATTTTAAAGAACGTCCACTCGGACAGTTACACTCAGAGATCCAGATCGATGGCAATACCCTTTCCCTTAAAGCAGCCCAGTGGGCCGCTCCTGAAGCGACTGTATTGTTTTCTGGGACCTGGAAGCCCGAAGAAGACGCTTTAAAAATAAAACTTAAAAATAAATCCCCTATTCCCTTTGCAGCGATTCCTAAAGCCAAACCCCAATTGATTGAAACCTTAAAAAGTTTCAATATTGATCTGGACGCTGATTTAACAGGTAAGAAACTCGAAGAGCTTAACGGAAAACTTACACTTAAAGCCCAAGCCCTGGGTAACCGAACTCACGATAAGACCCCTGACTTTAATTTGGATCTATCTGGAAATTTTAAACAGGGAAACCTGAGCATTTCTGAGATGAAGGTCAAAGGCCCGGAAATGAATTTAAATTTAGAGGGCAGTGTCGATGTAGGCAAGCAGCTTTTTGATATCCGCTATCAAACAGATCAATTTAACGTCACTACTCTCATTAACGCCATCGGGGACCTTGATCTCAAAGGCAAAGCCAATGCTGAGGGAGCCGTCAAAGGTCCCTGGAAAGACCCCGAAATCACTGCACGGGTCCAAGTCACCGAAGCCAGCTATAAATTTTTACAGTTTGGTAAAGTCAATGGAGAGCTTAAAATTAAAGACAAAATCCTCAATTTTGTCGGCACAGCTCCTGCTGGAATCGGTCATGAAACAGCTTCTCTAACTGAAATAAAATCCCAGTTTGACAGCATCTTGAAAAGAACTCAAAAACTAGCTTATATCAGTTTGACCCATCATACTGAAAATAGATTTGGAGGTGGGAATTATACA
>JAUHYS010000201.1 GCA_030426445.1 bacterium | reverse complement strand
AACCTTTTTGTACCAAGGTATAATCGGGCTGCATGGCATCCACGATGGAGTCAATCTGAGTAGGGTAAATGGACCACATACGCATAAAACCAAAATCATTACGGGCCCGATAGGCATCCTGATAGGTCTTGTATTTATCTTTAAGATCTAAGGTCACATTATGTGCAGGAATCACCCCATTTGCCAGAGCGCAAGCCACAACATGAGATTTGGCTCGAGAAATCAAGCGATGGTCAAACTGACCGGGGGATTTCATGCAGGATTCTGGAATGGCACCGTGGTGAGCAGAGACAAAATCCATGAGACCAAAATCTAAAACCTGCATCCAGGGTAAGCTAGCAATTTCGTCCGCATCACGTAGCGCGCCGTGGGTTTCGATGAGTACGTGAATGGGAATTTCGCGCTTTAAGCCCGCTTTTTCTGCGGTTTGTTGGATGTACTCGATCATTTCTCGAACTTGAGAAGCCGCCGTGGGCTTGGGGATGGTGATATAAGCGGTGGTATCCCCACAACCTGGGACAATAATATCGACGTCTTGTTTCCAATACTCATTTTGATAATCATGAATACGAATTCCGCTCATTTTATGCTGATTGAGTTCGGATTTTTGCATGGCGACGATCATCTCGGCATGTTCTTTTTCGCGACCGGCAGGAGCCCCGTCTTCGCAGTCCATGGTGATATCAAAGACGCCACCTTTTTTATTTTGTAATTCGAGTGCCTTGGTGATGAGTTTTTCCGATCCTGCAAAATGTTCACAAGAAGGGATGACAGGAAAGGGTTTTTCTCCAGCAAAGAGTGCTTCATTAGGGTGTATGTTTTTACTCATGGTTTCTCCAGTGTTTTAATTTTAGTTTTTTATTAAATGATTTCAAATCTTCTCAATCTACTGATCCTGAGGTTCTGACAATTCTATTAGCACACCTCCCGTTGATTTGGGATGCACAAAGGCAATTCTTTTATTGTGCGCCCCGATACGAGGTGTCTCGTCAATAAGCTCAATGCCCTTTTCCTTGAGCTCTGCCAAGTGGGCCTCAATATCACTGACCTCTAAACAAATGTGATGCAAGCCTCCTCTAGGGTTTTTATTCAGAAAGCCACTAATGGGGCTATCTTTGGCTGTAGGAAAGAGTAATTCGAGATTGGTTTCTCCTACCCCAAAAAAAGCCGCGCGGACTTTTTGCTCTTGCACTTCCTCAATATGCTCTGGTTCTTTACCTAATATGCTCTGGTAAAGTTCAATTGCTTGGTTCAAATCGTTGACCGCAATGGCCACATGATCCACTTTTTTAAAAGCCATGTTCGCCTCATAAAATGATGTTAATAAATCAGTTAGTATTCTTTAAAACACTTCAGGAGACTTTTCTAGAGTATTTTTCACCAATAGAAAGGTCTAATATGGATAGGTCACTACTAAAATAAACCGCAAATGAGATACTCAAGAGCAGAGTCAATTGTCAATAAGTAAAAATAATCACATTCACAGTATCCCCATAAATTATAATTTTTCTACTTGGCAGCCCTCTACAAACTATGCAAAACTTAAGAAGTTAAACTAAGTCCTTGGCTAGATTTATAATACAGGAAAAACATGTCTTCATCTCAAAAACTGATCCGGACACTACGCTGTAAAAATCGCAAATTCATCGGCGTTCTCGCAGAACTCATCTCGACTTTGTCTAAGTGGGGCGCAGATATTGGAAATATCTCAACCGTCAGTTTTGGAGAACTCCATAATATTCGTGATATCACCATCATCGTCAATGACGAAGACCACCTTAAAGCGATTGTCAGTGCTATAAGAAAACTTCCTAATGTTGAGGTCGAATCGGTCATCGACGAAGTCATGGAAATTCACCGCCATGGCAAGCTTGTCGTTGAACCTAAAATAAAAATCCAATCCTTGGAAGACTTGCGCATGGTTTACACTCCGGGTGTAGCCAGTGTTTGTCGAGCTATCAAGGAAACCCCTCGTTTAGCGGAACAATATACTACCATTGGTAAAACGGTTGGACTGATCACTAATGGCAGTCGTGTTTTGGGTTTAGGCAACCTTGGAGCCGTGGCTTCCATGCCAGTCATGGAAGGAAAAGCCGCTTTGTTTAATCAATTTTCTGGGCTACATATGCTGCCGATTTTAGTCGATACCTTGGATATAGAAAAATTTATCTCCGCGGTTGAAAGCATTGCCCCAACCTTTTCAGCAATTCAGTTAGAAGATATTCGCACGCCAGACTGCTATGAAATAGAAAGTAAACTCTCTCAACGTTTGTCCATCCCTATCATGCACGATGACCAACACGGTACAGCGACCGTGGCGCTGGCTGCACTAATCAACGCAAGCCGTATGGCCAAGCTTGACTTAAAAAAAGCCACCGTCGGCCAAATTGGCCTCGGTGCTGCGGGATCAGCGATTGCCAACTTAATCATGAAGTTTACCGGCAAAGCCGTTTTGGGTACAGATCTCAATAAAGAAGCTTGCGAGCGGTTTAAAGGTTTGGGTGGAGAAGTTGCTCAACTCAAAGATATTATGAAAAACTGCCAAGTTGTCATCGCCACCACGGGTTTTCCAGGCTTGATTAAGGCAGAATCCATCCAAAAAGGGCAAATTATTATGGCCCTCAGTAATCCCTTTCCAGAAATCAGCAGTGCAGACGCTCTTAAAGCAGGGGCCGCTTTTGCCACCGACGGTAGCCGAGTTAATAATTTACTGGGTTTTCCAGGAATTTTAAGAGGGGCTGTAGAAGCCCATGCTACTCGTTTTGTCCCAGAGATGTATTTAGCCGCAGCCGAAGCGATTGTCTCTGAAACACCAGCTGAAGAACTCATTCCTAACCCACTGGACCCCCAAGTGCATGCGGCTGTAACCCAAGCCGTCGCTCAGGCAGCCATCGCGTGTGGAGTCACGCGTCCCATAAAAAAGTAGACTAAGCTTCTAAATGATATTCAAGATAAAGAGCCTTACTTCTTTATAAAGACTATTTATAGGGACTAAGCAGGGCTCCTTGCTACATTCTGTTCCGAGGGAATCACCTGAGCTGGTTTCATTTCTACAGGCTCGCCTCCCTGAGAGAGATAATATTGGTAAATTTGCGCTCGCAAATAAAAACCCATAAAAAGCAGAATAAAGATAGAAAGGTAGACCCCCATTCCACAAAGTAACAGGCCGGCAAAATATAAGGGAAAAGCAATCAAGACAATCAGGAATAACCCTACAGCATATTTTGACCAAGTCATTTTTAATACTGCTTTGATTTTCTTAAAATCAAAAGATTTAGCAAAATTCTCAGAAATCTCCGCAAAAGTGACGGGGATACATAAAATAACCGAAACCAAAAACTGAACAACGAAAATAAGTAAATACACTCCAAGGGTTGCAAAGAAACCGAGCCATTCGTTAGCATACATTAATAAACCCGCTATGAATATTCCAATAAAAGCAACCACTCCTACCAAAAAGGCCATGGCGACTCCACCGACTAGGCCCACTAAAAAAGGCATTAAACCACGACTTATATAGTGTCCAAAATCGCTAAATTGTAATTTAGGTACCGGGTTGGGGTGCTTTCTTAAGAGTCTTTGCATGATCTCACAATACCAACCCTGAACAGCAATGGAACCCACAATGGGAATAATCATAAAAACAAAGCCGATTAAAAGATTGTTTTTTGCATTAGGGTCTTTAAACAAAAGACTGAGTCCTTTTAAATACTCAATTTTTCCACTAAAATTATTTTGTGGAGGGTCTTGTGGAGGAGGACTAGCATTCTCATAACCTCGGTTATGAGGTGTTGTCGGAGCAATAATGGTCTTATCTTCAAAATTATCCATAATTAGCCTTTCTCTTCAGAAAAATACAATGACTGGAATATCCCCTCTCTACTTTAAAAATACAGGAATCTCTTCTCCTTTGATCAAATCTTTTAAATTTTCGCGTTTGCGAATAATGAAAAATTGTTTTCCTTTGACTAAAACCTCACAAGCTCGTGGGCGCGAATTATATTGCGAAGCCATCGTAAAACCATAAGCCCCTGCACTCATCACCGCCATCAGCTCATTGCTCTGAAAACGGGGTAACATGCGATCTTGAGCCAAAAAATCCCCTGTTTCACAGATGGGCCCCACCACATCATACTTTTGACGAGACCCGGCTTTTTTAATGACAGGTAGAATTTCGTGATAACTCTCATAAAAGGCAGGGCGAATCAAGTCATTCATGGCCGCATCCACTATAAGAAAATGTTTATTATCGCGATCTTTGGGATAGAGTACACGCGTACATAACATACCTGCATTACCCATTAAAGAGCGTCCTGGCTCCAAAATAAGCTTAAGCTTGCGACCCTTGAATAACTTTTTTAAGGCAGCGGCATATTGAGTGGGAGAAGGTGGTTTTTCATTTTGATAGCGAATCCCCAGACCTCCGCCTAAATCAATATATTGTAGCTCTATACCCTGAGCATGGAGACGATCAACTAATTGTAAAACTCTTTCCAAAGCTGCCACAAAAGGGTCCACTTGAGTAAGCTGCGAACCAATATGGCAATCGATACCTAAGATTTGGA
>JAUHYS010000200.1 GCA_030426445.1 bacterium | reverse complement strand
CTTAAAAAAGGAAGTGATTGTCTATATAATTGTTGACTTATAGATTTGATGTTTTTACGAGAGGTGAAGCGAAAGCTTCCAAATGGTGTTTTAACCTCATCTCCAAATATTATAGGAATAAATGCCAAGGTGCTTGCATCGTAGCAATTCATTTTAAATTGATTTAAACTCTCATCACTAAACACTACAGAATTAGACTCTGCTAAATCCTTAGCCGTAAGAGGGTGTAGTCTTAATTCCTGATAATAAATATTAGAAGGTGGAAAACAAAGCTTTGTCATACAGGTGCCTGTAGAAAGTTGATTGAAAATCGATGAAAACTCGATATTTAGTAACCGCCTCCCTACTAATGATAACCTATATCTACAAATTGCTGCAAAGTGTCAACTGCTTATCTAAAAAAATTCATCTAAAAATTTCAGCAAATAAACTCAAGTTTTAATCACCGATTTTAGTTGAACCTAAAAAAAAATACCGGTATAAGCCTGCCCAATTCATAGTTCATTTAAGTTTTTTATAAATTTAAAGTTATAAATTTAAAAGGAGCGGTGCATGTTTCCCATTAGCGTCAGTATCTTATTACTCATTGGTTTGGCTTTTTTTGCTTACACGGTCAACAACCGTCTGGCTTTGCTTAAAATTACCGAGGCCAAAGACAACCGTTTTAAAAACATTCCCCAACGCATCAAAAAAATGCTCCTTTTTGCTTTTGCCCAGCGCCGGATGATGAGCAATAAAAAGGAATTCTGGTCTGGTCTTTGGCATGCCTTTATTTTTTGGGGATTCTGTGTGATTTCTCTCCGCACCCTCATCCTCTTTGGACAAGGTTATAGCGAAACTTTTACATTGCCCGGCTTTAGTGGTTTCGTTGGACATTTCTACAACCTCAATAAAGATATTTTCACCGTCATTGTTTTTGTCGCCGTTTGTTTTTTCTTGGTGCGTCGTTTCATCACCAAGCCAGAAAGAATTTCCCTCTCGGTCGAAGGTATTTTGATTCTTTTCACCATTATGTTTTTGATGATCACCGATTGGTTTTACGACGGAGGACGCATTGCTCTCGGTTTGGACCAGGCCGAATTCATCTGGGCGCCGATGGGTCATCTCACCGCACAGCTCATTGATAAACTTGGCTGGAGTTCTACTACAACAGAATGGGTCAGCAATAGTTCTTACTTTATTCACCTGGCTTTAATCTTGGGTTTTCTTAATTTTTTACCTTATGGAAAACACTTTCACATCATCACTGCTATTCCCAATGTTTTTCTACAAAACCTCAAACCCTACGGCGCTATTAACCCCATCAACCTAGAAGACGAAAACGCCACCACTTTTGGTATCGATAAAATTAAAGAATTTAGCTGGAAAGATGTCATGGACATGTACACCTGCACGGAGTGCGGCCGCTGTACCTCTCAATGTCCTGCTTATAATAGTAATAAGCCTCTCAACCCCAAAGCTTTTTTAATGGAACTTAAGGACTATCTTTACGATCATTCTGAAGCGATTGCTAATGGAGACAGCGAAGCCAAAACAGCTGCGCTTGAAAAGCCTTTAGTGCCGGAAGTCATTGACTCCGAAATTTTATGGAGCTGCACTACCTGCCGGGCTTGCGAAGAGGCCTGTCCGGTCTTCATCGAATACGTCCAAAAGATCGTCGACATGCGCCGTCACTTGGTATTGATGCGAGGTGAGTTTCCTGCCGAGGCTCAAGCCACATTGCGCAATATCGAAAACAACGGCAACCCTTGGGGGATTGGTTTCGACGAACGCGCCAATTGGGCACAAGGTTTGGGTGTCCCTACCCTTGCGGATAAACCCGAAGTTGAAGTGCTATATTGGGTCGGTTGTGCTGGAAGCTTTGACGACCGCAATAAAAAGGTTAGCACAGCAGTCGTTAAAATTTTGCAAGAAGCCAATATTGACTTTGCTATTTTGGGACCTGAAGAAACTTGCACTGGCGACCCGGCACGTCGAATTGGTAACGAATATTTATTTCAGACCTTGGCCAAACAAAATATCGAAAACATGGGCAAATATAAATTTAGAACCGTCTTGGCTCAATGTCCTCACTGTTTTAACACTATTAAAAACGAGTACCCCCAATTTGGTGGAAACTTTGAAGTCGTTCACCATGCTGACTTTATTAATGATCTGATCAAGAGCGGAAAAATCAGCCCTGTCAAAGACCTCAACGAAAAAATCACCTATCATGACTCTTGCTATTTGGGTCGTTATAATAAGGTTTACGATTCGCCACGAGAGGTCATCCAAAGCATCCCCGGAGTTGAGTATAAAGAAATCGAAAAATCTCGTGAAACCGGTCGCTGCTGTGGTGCCGGTGGAGGCCGCATGTGGATGGAAGAGCATATCGGAGACCGCGTCAATCATCAAAGATTCGACGATTTAAAAGAAGCAGACCCGCAAACGATTGCAGCGGCCTGCCCATTTTGCATGACCATGATCACTGATGCTTCACGGGATAAAGAGAGCTCGGTACAGACCAAGGATATAGCTGAATTGATTGCAGATGCAATGGGTTAAAACACATCCAAAATAGACTGCTTTAAAACGGGAAGTACTTCTTCCATACTTAAAGCTCGATGGATTTCTTTAGAAATAGAAGTCATGTGGCAGTCTTTGATTCCGCAGGGAATAATATAATCATAATGCTCTAAATTAGGGTTAATATTTAACGCAAATCCATGCATCGAAACCCCTCGATCAATGGAAAGCCCGATGGAGCCCAGCTTTTTGTTTTGAAACCAAAGTCCAGGACAGCCTTCACGCCTTTCTGCTTGTACATCAAAAGTCTCACAAGTCTTCATCATGATGTCTTCTAAAACTCTCACAAACTCGGAGACTTTGAGTTTTCTTTCTTTTAAAGAAAAAATAAAATAAACGACCCATTGCCCGGGGCCGTGATAGGTGAGGCGCCCTCCCCGATTCACTTTAAATATTTGGAAGCCTTTTTTCTTAAGTTCTTTAGGGCTTAAAATAAAGTCTTCACCGACCTCCCGTCTTCCTTGAGTAATCACTGGAGGGTGCTCCACACATAGAACGGTGTCCGAAATTTGATTTTTTTGACGTTTTTCTCGTAATTCAAACTGCTTTTTTAAAAGCAAATCATAGTTTTGATTTTTTAAAGAGAGAAACTGTATTTTTTGTCTTTGAGAAGAAGGCATATTTTTTTCTTTTAACTTTTTAACTTTATTCATAAAATAGATGTCTGATAATATAAACCTTTAATCGGCGCTTGATTTTTAAAAAAAATATCTTTAAATGGACCCAACCGAGTAAGATCTATTATTTGCATAATGCAAGTTTGATTTAATTTCTTAAATAAATCATTCGTTCATTTGCTAAAAAAACTAGGAGAAAATAAATATGAAGAAAAAGCTTATTTTTACTTTAGCCGTTTTAGGCTTTGTAGTCGGAGGTTCTTTCAATGCTTGGGCAAAAAAGAAAGATGAATTTCCTATTTGTCAATATAAACCCATTGTTGCCGTGGGTGATTTCACCACAGAAAATTTATTCATGGGTAACCGTGAAGCCGCTATTAACATGCGCGACGAACTCGTTAACCAGCTTGTTAACTCGGGTTGCTATAAAGTCGTCGAGCGGGGGCGTAAAGGCATTGTCTCCAGTGGTTATGACCGTGAACAAGGCATCAAAGCCGTCGGTGCAAGCCGCAAAGGTCAAAAAGGCGCCAAATCAGGTCAGGTAACACTTGCAGAAAAAATCCTCACTTGTGCTTTAACCGCTGTTTCTAAAGACAATACCGGTGGTGGTATCAGCGGACTCGGTGGAGGCCTCGGTGGCTTTGGCGGCGGTGGAGTCAAGGTCAAGTCTTCTAAAATCGAAATGACTTGCCGAATCTATGACAGCTCGACCAGTGAAATTCACGCTTCTGCTACCAACTCTAAAAGCAAAGTGGACACAGGTGTGGCTGCCGGTGGTGGTTCCCGCACCATGGGACTCGGAGCTAATTTCTACACAGGCAACCCTTTAGGTAAAGTGATTCGTAAATTAATTCGTAAAAACTTGATCGACATTACTAAACGAGTACAAAAAAACCCTTGGGGTTAATCACTCGATTAAAAACTAATTCAAATTTACTGAATTAAATTTTAAGGCCGCGTTAGAGTATTTTGCTTTAACGCGGTTTTTTTATATTGATGTACTTGCTACTTGAGATTAATAAAGGGTCTGTTGCCAAAGAATAAAAGTTTAAGAACCAGAAAGCAAAATATGAAATGGAATTCCCTACAAAGCTTCGTTGATTTTTTAGAAACTAAAAACGAGCTCATTCGCATCAAAGAAGAAGTCAGCCCCGTTTTAGAAATTGCAGAAATCGCCGACCGTGTCTCAAAAAAACGCGGCCCCGCCCTACTTTTCGAAAAGGTCAAAGGCAGCGAGTTTCCGCTCCTCATCAATCTATATGGTTCTTATCAACGCATGTCCTGGGCCTTGGGATATGAAGACATGGAGGAAGCCGCTCAAAAACTTCAAGCTATTTTAAAGACTCAGCCTCCCGACAGTTTTTGGGAAAAACTCAAAATGATTCCCAAGGCCGCACAAATTGCCAAATCACTTCCCAAAGT
>JAUHYS010000199.1 GCA_030426445.1 bacterium | reverse complement strand
ATCCGCAAACGAAAGGTCATGGAGGCGCTGGCAAAAAGAAAGGCTACAAAAGGTGGTTTACGAAGACTTACGCGACCTGGAAACGGTCAAAGAGATCTCCCTGATTGAACTGCTTATCGAAACCCTTCCTTCACGCATAGGTTCGCCTTTATCGATAAAAAGTCTTAGCGAAGATTTATCTGTCAGTCACGCTACAGTTGAAAATTGGTTAAAAATTTTAGAAAATCTCTATGTCTGTTTTCGGATCCCTCCTTATGGGTCTCCTAAGATTCGTGCCGTCAAAAAAGAACGCAAACTTTATTTTTGGGACTGGTCTCAAGTGCCCGAAAATGGAGCCCGATTTGAAAACCTTTTGGCGTGTCAGCTACTCAAATACTGTCATTTTGTAGAAGATACCCAAGGCTTTAAAATGGAATTACGTTTTATTCGCGATACCGACAAACGCGAAGTTGACTTTGTCGTGCTGAAAGAAAAAAAGCCCCTCTTTGCTGTAGAATGCAAAAGCGGGGACAAGGCCCTCTCCCCTCATATTCGCTATTTTAAACAGCGCACTCCCATTCCATCTTTTTATCAAGTTCATCTCGGTAAAAGTGATTTTGGAGAAGCAAAAACCTCTGGACGCGTTCTACCCTTTATCACTTTCTGTCGTGAAAGGGAGCTGCCTTAACTCACCAGGTTTTAAATTTTCGATTTTAAACTCACCGTGCTGCACGCGGATTAAACGCAAAACTCGGATATCAAAATGTGCCATCATACGCCGAATCTCTCTTTTTAGGCCCTCACGTAATTCGATTTCAATCCAATGTTGCGGTATCCGACTCAGTGGTGGGTGACTTGAAATTTTAATTTTTTTAATAGAAAAGGCCTTGAGTTTTTTCCCTTCAGAAAGGATACCCGCTCTTAAAGTCTGCCTTTCTTCATAAGTTAATGGACGTGAGATTAGCACCCGATAAATTTTAGAAATTTGAAAAGAAGGGTGAGTATAACGATGAATAAACTCCCCATCATTGCTGAGTAAAAGCAGGCCTTCCGAATCTTTATCCAAACGGCCCACGGCATTGACTGCTGCAGGCAAATTGAGTTCTGCAAAAATACCTTTGCGGCCTAATTCGTCGTGTTTGGTCACTACTAAACCCACCGGTTTATAATAGGCATAATAAAGTTTTGATCTCTTTTCTGAAAAAAGGATTTTTTTTCCGGAAACCTCGATGCAATCGTTTTGAGGGTCCACCCTGGTCCCTAATTGATTCACGACCTGGCCATTGACCTTGACTTGACCCTGAACAATCAAGACCTCTGCAGCACGCCGACTGGCCACTCCCGCACGCGCAAGTATTTTTTGCAGTCTTTCCTGGATCATACCGATTCGGACTGCTCTTTGGGTGATTCACTGGCCTCGAGTAGAGCTTCCATTTCATTTTCTGTTTCTGTATTTTTAGAATCCGATTGAGGAGGAAAAACACTTTTTTCCATTTGCCGTAAACCTTTGAGACTGTCTTCTAATTCATCGAGTACTTCGTTTTCTTCTTCAGAAAGTCCTTCTAGTTGCTCCAAGCTGGAACCGCCAAACAGCTCACTGAGTTTGCTCTCCTGAGAGTCTCCATGTTCTGATTTTTCTGACTGGGCTTGAAAAAACTCTTCTTCGAGTTCCGAATAATCCCGGAGACTGGGCAACTCTTTAAGCGATTTGAGTTGAAAGAGCTCTAAAAAAGCCGTTGTGGTTCCATAAAGAATCGGCTTGCCGGCCTCTTCTTTTTTTCCCATCATACGCACTAAGTTTTTCTCCAAAAGTTTTTTGAGCACACCACCGGAGTCCACTCCCCTTACCTCATCAATTTCAGCACGCGTCAAGGGCTGCTTATAGGCAATAATCGCTAAAGTTTCCAGGGCGGGCTTAGAAAGCTTGGTGGGTTTGGCTTGATAAGCGCTTTTTAAAAAATTTGCATTATCAACACGAGTACGAAACTGCCAAGCACCTGCAACCTCCACCAAATCAATCCCGCGATCGGTGTCTTGTGCATAAGTCTCCTGAATTTCTTTGAATAGCCGCGTAATTTGAGAGACCGTCAATGGACTTTCTTGCAATGTATTTTCTGGCCCGACACCTTGATTCGATTCGGGGTTCTCTAATAAAACTAAATCTGATTTTTGATTAGAGTTATTTTCGTTTTCGTTAGAGTTTTCTGCGGAGTCTTGCGGATTTTCTTGATTAAAAAAGTTATATAATACTTTATAAGCTTGAGTCGAAGTCACTGGACTTTCGGAGACAAAAATAAAACTCTCTAATAAAGATTTGATTTTTTCATCCTGCATATTTTTTCCTTTATTAAAAACTAACTTGTTCCTGAATCGCTTCAGCTGCTATTTCTTGTTCTAAATTCTTAAGATAAATTTCTCCACAGTCCTCGGTTTGTGTGATGCGTAATAACTTTAAACGAGTCATTTCCAGCAAAGCCAAAAAGGTGACAATCATTTGTTCCCGATTACTGTCTTTTGAAAAAATCTCTGTAAAAGCAGTAACATCTTTTGCTTTTAGTAAATCAATTAATTCGTAAATGCGCTCACTGACACTAAGTCGCTCTGCACCTACCTCATGTACCAACCGCTTAGGAGCCTTTTTTAAGAGTGCCTGAAAACTCTGAATGAGCTGAAAAACATCGACTTCAATGTCGGGTTCGCTTTCTGTCTCCTCAAAAATTTCGGCACCACGATAAAAAACATCGCGGTTTAACATCGGTCGTGTGGCGATTTTTTCAACGGCTTCTTTATAGCGTTGATATTCAATTAAACGTTGAATTAAAGCTGTGCGTGGATCCTCAATTTCGTCTTCTTGATCGGTGTCTTGCTCTTGAGCAGGTAAAAGCATTTTAGATTTAATATGAGCTAACTCACTCGCCATGAGTAAAAAATCACCCGCTAAATCGATATTGAGTTCTTCCATTAAATTGAGATACTCCATGTACTGATCTAAAATGGTCACAATTGGAATATCTGAAATCTCCACTTCGTTTTTGCGAATGAGATGAAGTAAGAGATCCAAAGGCCCTTCAAAGATTTCTAATTCGATTTTATAAGCTGTATTTTGCATATTTTTATTTCGATCATACTGCCCATAAGGTCAGATTAAAAAATGCTTAATTAGTTAAACCCATGGCTTGATAAACTTTTCTTAAATTGGCTTCAGCGATTTTTTTTGCTTTTACTGAGCCTGCCTCCATGATTGCTTTTACCAGTGATTTTTTTTCCGACAACTCCGCTCGTTTTTGTTGAATAGGTTTTAAATATTGCAGTAAATTTTCACAGGCTATTTTTTTACAATCTACACAACCAATTTTGGCACTGCGACATTCTTCATTGATCTGATCAATAGTATCACCAGACGAAAAAAGTTTATGATAAGAGAACAAAGGGCAGAGCTCTGGATCACCTGGATCCGTCCGGCGTACCCTGGCAGGGTCCGTTAAACAGGCCATCATTTTTTTGCGAATGGAGTCTTCATCTTCGCTAAGATAAATGGAATTATTGTAACTTTTAGACATTTTTCTTCCATCTGTGCCTAAGACCTTGGCTTCTTCAGTCAGTAAAGACTGCGGCTCTTTGAGTGTCTCTCCGTAAAGATGGTTAAAACGCCGGACAATCTCGCGTGAAAGTTCTAAATGAGCGACTTGATCTTGGCCAACAGGCACCAACTCTGCCTGATAAATCGCAACATCTGCAGTTTGTAAAAGCGGGTAGCCTAAAAAGCCATAAGTGGATAAATCTCGGTCTTTGAGTTCTTGTTTAAGCTCTTTGTAGCTGGGTACCCTCTCCAACCAACTAATGGGAGTCATCATACCCAGCAAAAGTTGAAGCTCCGCATGCTCTGGAACTTGAGATTGCAAAAATAACGTGGATTTTTCTGGATCTAGCCCCACCGCTAACCAGTCTAACATGATTTGCTCTACGGAATCCTTAAGGATTTCAGTATTGGCATATTCAGTGGTGAGGGCATGCCAATCTGCAATAAAAAAATAACAAGGGTGTTCGTCCTGAAGCTTAAGCCAGTTTTTTAATACCCCTAAATAATGACCGAGATGAAGACGCCCGGTGGGACGCATACCGCTGACAACTGTTTTTTTCATAGCAATAGGCTATAGCGATTTAAAATAGTGAGGTCAATTACCATAATCAATCTCGGGGATGAAACTTATGAATTTCTTTTAAGCGCTCTGGACTGATGTGAGTATAAATCTGCGTCGTGGCTAAATCACTGTGGCCCAGCATCGCTTGAACTGAACGCAAATCCGCACCCCGATTGAGCAAATGGGTGGCAAAGGAATGCCTTAAGTGATGGGGGCTGACTTCGCGCTGAATACCCGCCATTTTTGCATATTTTTTTAGCAAGATAAAAAACTGTTGTCGACTCATTGCCTTGCTACGGTTGCTTAAAAATAGCACATCACAGTTCTTATGACCTTTTATTTTTGGCCGTACATTTTGCAGATAATCTTGCAACAGTGCCAAAGCCGACCGACCAATCGGCACAACTCTTTCTTTGGAACCTTTGCCTAAAACCCTTAAATAGCCCCGATCCAAATGTACTTGATCAGTTTTAAGATAAACCAGC
>JAUHYS010000198.1 GCA_030426445.1 bacterium | reverse complement strand
AGAGGCAAACGAAGATTTTTTGGCTTACCCACCTATTCAAGCTTTGGGCTCTGAGGAAAAACTGATTCCCTCTTATCTTTGTCAAAGTCCTAACAGCGAGGGTTCGCAAGTGATCCAACGTCGATTTGGACAGGCATTTAGCTCCCAAATTCCCGATTTAGTCGACGGATATTTTGCCAATCTCGGGCATTTACTTCACCCTCATTTGGCTCCTATCTTGGATTTTGCGTGGGAAAACGGAGAGGCCTTTTTAGTGCGGCCTTATTTGGAAGCTTCCCATTTACAAAAAATTCAGGGCAAGCTCTCTCTTGCGCAAAAACTAGAAGTCTTTTCGCAAATCTTTTCGGCCTTAACTTATTTGGAAGCTCAAGGTACCCCTCATTTAAACTTACATCCCGAAAATATTTTTTTACTGCAAGATGATCAGGGCAAGCTCAAAGTTAAAATCACGGACTTTGGCCTGCAAGCGCTGTTACACCGTCTTACCACCGGAGAAGTCGAAAGCTTTGGGCGACCTCCCTATTCTAACCCAGACTATTTACTCAAACCGCATGCATCGAGCCTACACGACATTTACTCTGTCGGTATTTTGCTTTACGAAGCACTCAGTGGACAATTGCCTTTTACTGCGGATTCCCCTTCGGAGATTATTCAAAAACAATTGCACGAAAATTTGGCCCCCGTGCATTCCATCAAAAAAGAAATTCCACAGGAACTCTCTCAATTGGTGAACAAACTCTGTTCGCGTGACCCTAAAAATCGCTTTTACAGTGTCAGTGAAGCTTTTAAGGCCTTTTGCCAAGTTGCAGAAAAAATTACTCAAAGTGCAGTGCCAACTTCGATGCTTCCCTTTGCAGAGGCAACGCATTTTTTTCGGCCACAAGAAATGCAGGCTTGGTGTCAGCAATTATTAATTAGCGGCGGGCGCTGGGCCTTTAGTGGGCCTGCAGGCAGTGGAAAAACTTTCCTTGCGCGGGCCCTCCAGCGCTACTTAAACGACAATCAACAGGTTGTTCGTTTTATCAACGGAAAACAAATTGCCAGCTTAGAAGGGGAAGTTTTTTTAAGACCCGGCGAAATCGTTTTTGTGATTGTTGATGATGCGGATCAAGGCCCAACTGCACCGTGGTTAGAAGCTCACCCTTATCAACATTGGATTGTGTTTGGAGAAAAATTACCTTGGGTGAAAGGCGATAAAAACTGGCGGCATTTTGAGCTCAAAGATTTAAACACACAACAAACGCAAGCGGCATTTGAAAGCATCGGATTAAAAGGCCATCCCAAACTGATTTTTAAACGCCCCTTTGATTTAGTTAGGCAAACGCAAGCACTCTCACAAAATAACATTTTAACTTTTAAACAAGGGCAGTTTAGTTGGGAAGAAAAAAAAGCACTGAGTACGCTTGCCAAAATGCAACAGGGCCTCGCAAAAGCAAGTAGCGAAACCACAAACGAACTCGAGTTTTATGTTCCAAAAGCATTACAAACACTGATCGGTATCCTAAGTTTAGTTGAAATTCCTTTAGAAAAATATTTACTCATCACTTTATTAAAAACAGATGAAAAAAATTTAGACTTATTGCTCGCTGAAGCCACTGCACAAGGTTTGATCACACGAAGGCTATTAATGGGAAACGAATTTTTTGAGATCACTCAGCCACTTTCTGCACATTATCCAAAGTGGATTTCGCAAGAAATGTTAAAAGCTCTCTTAAAAGAAATCACCGAACCTGTTTTGGCAAAAGTCGGGTATCAGGCTTTAGAAAAATATTTTCCTGAACAGAGCTGGGCGCAAAACCCCGAGTGGACTTTATTAGCCACACAGTTTTTACTTGAAACGACTTCTTACAATGCGGTTTTTAAATATCTTAAATCCGCTTTTGTCAAAGCACTGCCTACTGCAAACATGAAAGCCCAAGCTTACGAAATTTTAGGGAAGGCTTTACGCAAAAGTGGCAAGGATCCACAAGCGGATTCGGCGCTCAAACAAGCCTTTACCGCTTATCGAAAACTGGAAGACTCCGAAGGGCAAGTTAGAGTTTTACTCAGTTTTGCAGACTTTTATATTGCACAAAAAGACACACCCAAGGCACTCAAATTTTTAGAGCAGGCTTCGGCGGTCTCTAAAAAATGTTCCGAAATGAGTTCGCTGCCTGGTCAAGTTCACTTAGCGATTGGAGAATTTTATTGCAAAAACCAGGATTTCAAAACCGCACTACCCTATTATGACAACGCCATAGCAGAACTATTTCGCAATCAAGATTATAGTGCGCTGGCACAGGCCTATTTAGGTTACGCAAAATTACTTTTTCAACAAGGAGATCAAATCTCGGCCGATTATTTTATTCACGAAATGCTCAGTTTAGCTCAGTTTCGGGGGCTTTTTGCTTTTGCTGCAGAGGGCTTTTTGCTGATGTCTCAACTTTCTTCTAATGAAAACAATCAAAACCGCATTTTAGAACGCATCAGTGAAGCCGTCGAAATGCTCACGCATGTGGATGAACCGGTACTCATGGCGCAAGCCTTAATAGAACGCAGCTATTTATACGAATTTAATCGCCAACAAACGCCTGCTCAAAAAGATATCAGTCAGGCCATGCAGATACTTAAAAAGCATCATGCCGCAGAATGGATAGGCCCGGCACAACTCGTTTTAGGAAAAATTTTACGCCGTGACATCGAAAAATATCCACAAGCGATCAAACATCTAACAGTCGCAAAGCAACACTTTCCCAAGGCGGTCTCACAAAAATGGACTTGGGAATGCGATTACGAGCTTGGAGAAATCGCCAATACTCAAGGCAAACCTGCGGACGCTAAAAAATATTTTCGGTCAGCAATGAATCACTTACAAGATTATTTAAGTCATTTGGGAGAGGACGCCCGAAAACAATTTTTAGCAGATGGGAAATTAGAAAGACTAAAAGCGGCTTTGGATTAAGGCTTAAAGTAATACGCTTTCCCGATAATCTTCAATCAATAACTCAACTTCATGACTACTTTTTGTCTGACACATGCGATTACGCAACTCGGCGGCTTTGGGCATGCCTTTACAATACCAACCAAAGTGTTTTCTCATGGCTGAAAAACGATGCTCACCTTTGATTTCTTCAAACGCACGGGCGTGTTCTAATAAAACTTTAAAGCGCTCTTCCGCACTGATGGTTTCTTGTTCGATCGAAGAGGCTTCACTCTGCAAAGGTGGGCTTTTTAAAATTTCTTTTAATAGATTTTTATAATTAAAGATCCATGGGTTGCCCATACAACCGCGACCAATCAATACGCCATGGACTCCGCTCAAACGGATTTTTTTGACCACTTCTTCAGGCGTATTCAGGTCTCCATTGCCTAAAACTAAAGTGGAAGTTTTTTTAATGATCTCGGCCGCATCTGCAATGGCCTCCCAATCAGCAGAACCCGTGTACATTTGTTTGAGCGTACGTCCATGAATCGAAATCACCGCAGGTTCTGCTTCGAGCAAATGTTGCACCCAATCTTTAATCGTTACTTGCTCATAACCAATGCGCGTTTTAACAGACATGGGAATGATTTTGCGCTCGGGGTTTTCTTCCTTTCCCGAACGCAATTGATTCATCTCCCGAATACGACAAATCATTTTTTGTTTAAAACCCAATTCGGTAATCGAACGGCCATTCGACCAATCTTCTATCCCCCGCTTCACTTGACGCATGATTTCTTTGGCTAAATCAGGAGTCCGAATCAGTCCTGCACCACAACCTCGAGCCGCTACTTTTTTAGCAGGGCAACCCATATTAATATCGATGCCATCAAAACCCAGCTCACAGGCAACGATCGCAATCTTATAAAATGATTCGGGTTCCGAACCATAAATTTGCGCCACAATGGGCCTCTCTCCCTCCGAATATAAAAAATCATCCAACATCATCATGGCATTGCGAGTGAGACCTTCCACATTGGTGAATTCTGTAAAGTGTACATCCGGCGGGCCATAGCGCGAAGTCATCAGACGAAAAGGCGCGTCGGTCACTCCATCCATAGGGGATAAAGCAATAATAGGCTGAGAAAGTTGTTTCCAAAAATTTTTCATAAATATGATGCGTTCTAACTCAATACAGAGCTCTAGTTCAAGTATTGACAGGCTTTTTTAAATTATATAGAGAACTTGCTCTTTAAACAGTTAAGTCATTTTAAAATGGAAAACTGTTCAAAACAGGGCAAGAAATTTTTGGAAACAGAAATAGAAAACGATGCGAAAAATAGTCAAACAATTGTCACAATTGTGTGATATTTCTGCCAATATTCTATTTTAGATAGCCCTCTAAATTATCCAAAAGCTACTTACTCTAAAAATTTAAGATATAGAGAAGAGAAAGGACATAACTTTATGAAACGTTTTAGTTCAATCATTGGAATTGCCATGCTCGCAATTCTTGGAGTCAGCTGTTCTGACAGTGATCCAAAATTTACTTTAGACTCAAACCTTAACTGGTACGGGACCAACCGTGAAGCCTTGGAAGACTTTATTAATAGTCATGCTGTTGGGGGTTCACAACATAGTGCCAGCGAATATGTCGTGTTCGACTTTGACAATACCGTTATCTACAGTGACATCGAAAACTGCTTTGTCGCTTACATGGCTTTAAATGGTC
>JAUHYS010000197.1 GCA_030426445.1 bacterium | reverse complement strand
TTGCTAAGGTTATAGCTCTCCGGAACCTCATTGACCATACCTTTCACACTCCAAAAAGGATCCTGTGTTGTATTATTTAAATTCCATACGATTGGACTGACTAAAGACTCTATGATAGACGCATCTCCTTCTAATGAAACCAGATTCACTGCAAAGTCTTGAGTCGATTCGTAAACTGTATTGTCATCATAGCTGCTAGGACGCCTGGCCACAACACGATGGTGGGTCTTTATACTACAATCAAAAGGCTGACTAAATGCATAGGTCTCGGCTCCCTGGGGATTCAAAGAATCTACAGGAAAATAACTGTTTCCATCAAAAGAAGCTAAATAATCAACAAGCTCATCCGAGGATAGTTTGAGATTATTGACCAGTACATTTAATGATGCTTCTCCACCTGCAAGGCAATCTCGGTAACTATTGTTTGGACTGTTGGTCAAAGATATCGTGATATCAGGTTCTTTATTAATTTTAAAACTAAAGCTTCTTTCCAACTCTTGAAAAGAGGGATCGGAATCAGGGGATTCGATTAATGCTTCAAAGGTAATCATCACTTCACGATCACTTGCATTGGGATTATCTTGGACATTGGCCTGAAAAACATTGTCTACATTATTGGCATCTAATTGATTAAGCAACAGAGGCGTGATAAAGCCTTGAGGGTCTTGAACTTCTTTCACACGAAAAGCTAAGACTGTATCACTTGTACTCGTCTTATTAAGCAAAGCGGTAATGGTAAAGCTATCTCCTACTGTGCTGCCTCCCTTGGGCTCAATGATTTGAATCTGAGCAAAATTATCTACAAACACAGGGTGCGTAATTTGGCGAACTTTGTTGTCGGTATTAACGGCTTCAAATACAAGATCAATTGGACCATCCGCCAGCTCTTCGGTGTTAACTATCGAAGAAAATCTTGCTGGGTCTTCATCATCATCTACTGTCTCAAGCAAAGTAAAATTTAATTGGCTGATGCCGTCTTCATCACAAGCTAATGCTTCAAACTGGGTGTCACCACTGATTACTGAACTGGCCTCAGGAGCCAATACAATGATCTCTGGTCCAGAAACCGCATCTGTGCGAATAAATTCAGCCGTGTAGCTATACACTTGCTTAAGACCCAATGTGTCTGTAACCTCAATTTGCAACTCTATGGGACTTTCACCTTGATAAGCATGAGTATTAAATAAAGCATGCAATGTGATATCTCGGCCATCTCCTTCAACTGTTTCCGATAGATTAAACTCTCGGTAACCACAACCTTCGTTGGGTGATAACGGACGAATTTTGCTCACCCCCATCGGGTCAATCGCATGGAGCGTAAACTCTATGTAATCCTCATGGACAATCGCCTCAATCTCTCCCTCTAATCGCGGAGGCGGTGGCAGGTTATTGGCATCGCGTGGATCACTGCCTTTGATGATCTCCACATAATTACAGAAATTATCGGTGTCTTCGTCTAAGGAGACTAAGCGTGAAAGGGAAGGATTATCTTGCAAAGAAGGATTAAGATCTCCAGGGCAGGTCATCACCTCATCTGAAGTCCACACAATCTCTTCGGCCTCTTCGACAATGTTTTCCTCTTTCATCACCGCTGCAAAAGCAATCTCACTGACATCTATATTTTGAAAATAAAATGTATTAATAAAGGTATAAGTCTGCCCTTTGGGAAGCTGAAAAAGTGGAGAAGTCACCTGCCCGGTTGATAAATTAACCTCTAGAGGGACTTCTTCGATAAGAATATCTTCTGTATCATAGACCTCTAAAACACCCCGTATTTCGCCTTCTGGAAGGAGTTTAATAACCTTTAAAGGAAGTTGATGTAAACCAAAGCCTTGAGGCTTTTCTGGAACATTTTGCCCACCACAAGAGAGGATGGTAAATAAAATTGCAAATAAAACAGAAGCTTTTAATTTTTGTGTGAGATTGTTTAAACGGTATGATTGGAAGGTCTTCATCTCTCCCCCTTAATGGTTTAATTTTTTATTTCCGAAGTTATATATCAATACTGTGTTTCTGACACTTTAAGGCGCTTGTTTAATAAAACAGCAAGAACACAAGCGTATTAGCTCAAAACTATAGAAAAGGCAAGCTCCTTCGTAGAAACCCAAGTTTAAATATATTTTGTTTACTAGAATTCATTTAATCTAATTTTTACAATTAATTTCATAGCCTTATATGGTTTTAAAACTTTAGGTGAAAGAAAACTCACAACATTTTATAAAAATAAGCGATAAACATAATTAGGGTTAAGTTTCTTAGTGAAATAATTTCTACTTTCTATTGAAATAATGAAAATAATGCAACTGAACAGCTCATGATAAATTTGACGCAGATGCTAAATTATGCTATAAGGCCACACGAATTATTTTCTTATGCCTATAACCCCTTAATAAATAAGCTATATTGGGAAAAAATCTTAACGAAGCATAAGAAAGTAGTCATGAGATCGGTTGTAAAGTTCAATGACCTCAATTCATATATAAGGAGATGGTTCATATGTCCAAAACTGAATCAGAGATAAATAAAGATCTACCTTTCAAAGTAGGAGATAAAGCTGTTTACCCTGCTCACGGCGTAGGAGAAGTTAAAAGCATCGAAGTTAAAGAAATCATGGGAGCCAAGCAAACATTTTACATCTTACAAATTTTAGACAGCGGCATGAAAATCATGGTTCCCACCAATAATGTCCATGCTGTGGGGCTTCGTGAAGTCATTTCTGATGATGAAGTCGAAGGCGTTTACGAAATCCTTAAACAGCGTGATATTACCATAGACAATCAAACCTGGAACCGTCGCTATCGCGAATATATGGACAAAATTAAAACCGGTTCTGTATACGAAATTGCCGAAGTCCTACGTGATCTAAGCCTCCTTAAATTCAAAAAAGAACTTAGCTTTGGCGAAAGAAAAATGCTCGATACTGCCAAAACTCTTTTAATTAAAGAGCTTTCCATTTGCGAAGGCCGTGAAGAAAACGAAGTCGAAGGCGATATTGGACTCATCTTTAAGGCAGCTTAAGATTGACTCATCTTAAATTTTAAACCCTGTTTGATTTTTATTTGATTTGCATTTAGATAAAACATCAAACAGGGTTTTCTTTTGATTCAACTATGGCAAACTCAGCTTCAATTTGGGTTATTTTAGTTGCAGGAGGTTCGGGACAACGCTTTGGTTCTGAAATCCCTAAACAATTCCTCTCTCTCGCAGGCCAACCTGTTATCGAATACTCTTTTAAGCTTTTCACTCAATTAAAAAACTCGGTTTCTGGTCTAGTTTTAGTCTTACCCCAAGAACAACTGGATCATTGGAAAACTTATTTTAGTCAAAATCAGAATGAAAACCTAACAACCATTCCGGTCAAATTCACCCAGGGAGGTAAAACTAGACAACAATCCGTCACTCTGGGATTTTCCTTGATCCCAAAAGATTGTGACTGGGTTTTGATCCATGACGCCGCTCGACCTCTTCTCACAAAAGATCTCGTTGAAACTTGCCTAACAAGTGCACAAAACCATGGCGCGGCCATTGCAGCCAGCCCTTTGGCAGACACGCTTAAAAAGGCCGATCACAAAAAAAAGGTTAGAGAAACACTTCCTCGGGAAAATTTATATCGCATTCAAACTCCCCAGGTTTTTTCCAAACACCTACTAGGGGAAGCCTTGCAATGGGCTGAGTCGCAAGCTATGGATGCCACTGACGAAGCGACACTCATTGAAAAAATGGGGCATCCTGTACATATCGTGGAAGCGCCTTCGAGTAATTTTAAAATCACCACACAAGAAGACCTGATTTTAGCAGAGGCACTCATGAAGCAGCAAAAAAACAACACAATAGAAAAATCTATTCTACGCATAGGCGAAGGTTATGATGTCCACCGTTGGCAAGAAAACCGTGAGCTCTATTTAGGAGGCGTAAAAATTCCTCATGAAAAAGGGCTTTTAGGACATTCGGATGCAGACGCCCTACTCCATGCTATTTGCGATGCTTTACTAGGCGCTATAGGAGCTGGCGATATCGGAAAGCATTTCCCGGATTCGGACCCCCAATACCAGGGCATTTCCAGTTTAAAATTGCTTGAAAAGGCTTTCCAATTAATTGAAGAGCAAGGCTATAGATTGAGCAACCTGGACGCAACTATCATTTGTCAACGCCCTAAATTAGCGGGCTACATTCCCCAAATGAGAGAAAAGATTGCAACGGCTCTAAAAACCAGTCTAGAAAATATTAATATCAAAGCCACGACCGAAGAAGGCCTGGGTTTCACCGGAAAAGAAGAAGGCCTGGCTGCTCGTAGTATTGTACTTTTGACAAAAGGATAAACCATGACTCAAACCCGCGTACGCTTTGCCCCTAGCCCAACAGGATGGATTCACCTGGGAAATATTCGCACCGCTTTATTTAATTATCTCTTCGCCCGTCAGCATCAGGGAGAAGGTGGCGGCGTTGACGAAAACGCTGCCGCTTTCGCCCAGGTGTTCGGCCCAGTCCTGGCTCGCCAGCTTGTCTCGGATCAGCGCATCGCGGGTCTGCTCGTCCGGCACGCGCAGCAGCGCTTCGGCAAGGCACATCAGGGCGATGCCCTCTTCGGTGCTCAGCCCGTATTCGGCGAGAAACACCTCCATGAGCCCGGGGCTTGACTGGTTGCGTATGG
>JAUHYS010000196.1 GCA_030426445.1 bacterium | reverse complement strand
CCGATTCAATATTTAAAAGAAATTGGACTCCTAGAAATCAAGCCAACGATTATTGGTGGATTGCATTTGGGCCCTACAGATTCACAACTATTAGAAAATCATCAGTGTGTACGCATCTTTTCTCCGAGCGCCTTTAAACATTTGCAATTGGGAGAGCTGAACTGGAAACAAATCTTAGAAAAAAAGCCGCGTTTTAGCATAAGTAGTTTAGGGAAAGCTTGGGGAGGCAAACTTAATTTATGGGAAGAGCTCCGAGAAATTCTTTTAGAAGTCCAAGATTCCGATCGAGTGGATTTAGCGCGTTTACTTTTTCATGCTGTGACCATGGGAGGTGCTCATGCCTTGGGACTTGCGGATGAAGTGGGGTCTTTGGCTGTGGGCAAATGGGCTGATTTTATGCTGGTAAAAGGTTTTGAGACTTCGGAAAATACTTTCTTTTTAGATCTTATTCAGCAGACCCAGCTTGAAGATATTCAGGAAGTTTTTGTTGGAGGAGAGAAGCTTTTTAATAAAAAAAATGACGCATAGCATGACGCATTAAAGTTAAAAATGAGGTTTTTTGCTCTATTTTTAATGGTTTTAATGACGCATGCTATGACGCACTTTTTTTAAAAAACTAACTCAATAATTTTCTTCGTAGCCAAATCATGACAGGAATAAAAGCAGCAGCCAGCCAGCTAAAAGTGCTTGAAGCCGTTGCGTTTAAAGAACAGCCTCCCGAATCGGCTTCGTTAATCAGAGCGATAGAAGCCGTATTGTCACTGAGATCTTGTTCAAAGGTCTCTGAGCTGACCGAAGCAGCGAGCTGATAATTTCCTGCAGAAAGAGCGCTCAACGTAAAGTCAAAAGTGTTAAAATTATCTACAGCAATTGGGTCAAATTGACACACAATGGTTGAAGTGCCATCGCATTCTGTAGGCATATCCACTACCGAAACTGCAGAGGGTATTTGTAAAGTGAGTTCATTTTGATAAGCTGGAGAAAGGCCTGCGTTTTCTACTTTAAGAGTGATATCAAATTGTTCTCCGACTTTAAGGTTACTTTGGGGAGCGGTCTCAAAAGAAACATTGATTTCTGCTTGAGCAAGCACTCTTTCTAAGACATCACTCCAACCTTCATCTTGGCAATCGCCACAATCAGGGGCTGCATAAGAATCATACCAGTCATAACCTAGAAAAATAGCTTTTCCATTACCGTAAGGCAACTCTACAACCACGCCTTCATCTTGACTGAGACCATAGATGACTTTAGCTTCAACGGGAAGACCTGAGATGAGATAAGTACCATCTAAGGATAAAATGCTACTGCTGAGCCCTTCGTAGACGGTTTGGTCAGTACCAGATTGCAGGTTAAGTATATTACCAGCGTCGATGAAGCTACTTGTCAGGGTATCTAAACTTAAGATCGAGTTAAGCAGTGCAGCATAACGGGCATCGTCATCTCCGATGACGATGAGACGATTTCCCGAGCTAATAAAGTCACGAATAAAATCTCTGGTATCAGTATCTAGGTCATCCACCAAAGACCCAATTTCTAGTTCGGGAATCACTAATACACTTTTTGAAGCAAGTGCATTTTGAAAGCCAGCAAGATCAGTTCCAACAAAAAGTTGGATGTTATGTCCCAAGCCTTCGACAGCAAATTGTAAATTGTAGGACTCCCCTTCAAAATCAGTATTGACATCCACATAGCTTCCATTATTAAATATCGCAACTTCCAGGGCTTCAACCTTTTTTGCAGAGGTTGAAAGTAACAAACCTGCCATTGCAAAACCCATAGATAATTTAGAAAAAATCCCGCGATTTTTTCTAAAACTCTTTTTACTTTTTAATCCAGTCATGAATGATCTCCTTATTATAATCAATAACTGTTCAATCTATTTGCTTAAGACTTTCCCCTTAGATTTTTTTAAAAATCTGTCTTCAGCCTTTGTTATTTAAAAACATACATTTCATAATGAATAATCTAAAAAAGTGCAAGATGTGGCTGGGTGATTTTAGTGTTGCCTTAGATTTTTTTAAGACGTCTTTGTAAGGTGCGGCGATGGAGCCCAAGCTGTCTGGCAGTTTCGCTAATATTGCCCCCACACGCTTTTAAGACTTTTGTGATATGTTCATTTTCGATATCCCATAAGTTTTTAGGGTCTTTCACTTCTAGGTTAGAAGGGTTCTTTGGGACCGTTTCCTCTAAAGCCTGCTGGATATCTTGTGGCTTGGCTGGTTTGCAAAGATAAGAACTTGCTCCGTCGCGCATGGCTTGAACGGTAGAGGGAATCGTTCCATAGCCGGTTAAAATGACTAACTTTGCTTTGATAGCTTTTTTTAAAAGAGGGGATACCAGCTCCTGAGTCGACACTCCATTGAGATTGAGATCAAGCAAGATAAAATCGGGTTGAAAGCTTTCTGCAAGTTGAAGTGCTTGTTCTGACTGATTGGCCAGTAAACAAGAGTAAGCTCGCCTTGACATAGCACGTATTAAGCTATTTGCTAGAGTTTCGTCGTCTTCGATGATTAAAAGTTTTTTCATGATTTGTTTTCTTGTAAACTTTGTAAAGGTATTTTGAGTTTGACTTGAGTCTCTTGATCAATTTGTGAATCAATCTCAATATTGCCTCTGTATTTTTTTGCAATTTGTTGACAATGATAAATCCCTAGTCCAGTGCCCTGTTTTTTAGTGGTAAAAAAAGGGGTGCCTATTTTTTTTAAGGTTTCTCGATGGATCCCCACTCCGTTATCGATAACTTCAAGTTCAAAAAAATTTTCATTGTTTTGAGCATTTATTTTAATATTTTTCTTTATTTTTGAAGTGCCTTTTTTCTGAAAGGCTTCCCAGGCATTATCTAAAAAAACTTGTAAGCAAGTATGAATATCTTCGGCAACAGAGTAGCTGACGATTAAATTTTTTTCAGAAAAATTAAAGTGAAGTTCACAATGGCGAGGTCGAGCCCAATTTTTTGCAAATAATTTTAGATAATCGAAGAGTTGAAATTTTTTGTTTTTATCAAATAGAGTCTTTTTTTCAGCTTGAGTAATTTTGGCTAAAGTTTGGGTGATTTGAGAAACCGCTCTTTCCATGTCTTTTAAATATTGTTTTTGTTCCTCAAGGTTAAGTGGATTTTTTTCATCGCTTAATTCACTGACTGCTATTTGCATAGTGGCTAAAGGACTGTTTAAGCGATGAGCTGCTGTAGCCACTAAGCGCCCCATGGATTCGACTTTTTCTAAGTGGAAGAGTAGCTGTTGGGACTCTCTAGCTTTAGCTTCGTTTTCTTCATTCTTTTTTCTTAAACGATAGACCCAAAAACTTCCAATAATAGCTCCCAATGTATTTGCCCAAAACATACCTTGTAAATGAAAAGAGTAGTCTCCATGAGAATGGTGCATGGCGTGTTCCATAGGCTCGGCAAAGGGGTTCCAATAAATAAAAATAAGGCAGGCTATGCTGAAACACAAAATACTTAGCAGTTCTTTCCAGCTTAAAATCATGGCAGCAACACTTGTGATCGAAATAAATAAAATCGCGAAAGGATTGTGTTTACCTCCATTGAGTAAAATAAGAGAGGTCAGGTAAACTTGATCAAATATCAGTGTCGCTAAAACAAGTTTTTTTTCTATAGTATCTTTGGTGATACTTTGAACCCAATTTAAAATAAAATTAGAAACCCCATAGAGAAACCACAAAAACCAACTGTAGAAAAATAAATTTTGGGGTGAGAAGAATAGATTGAATAGGCTTAAAGCGAATAAAACTCCCCACCAGGCCATCCAGCGCATATGAATTAAAAAACTAAGTGGGGAGGTTTTTGTAGAAAAAAAATTAAAAAACTTTGAAAAAGCTAACTTCATATTACGTGGCCGTTCAATACACAAAAATTGACCTTTGGGGATTGAAAGATGGATTCGATTGCAGTGCTGCCTTTGTTATAAGGAAACCCAATGATGTCGGCTTTTTTTCCGACTACGATTTCACCAATCTCATTGTGCATTTTAAGGGCTTTAGCTCCCCCTAATGTTGCCATGTAAAAAATTTTTTCTTGGCTAAGAAAAGGATAAGTACTTTCCATATTGCGCATGACTTCCAGCATAGACAGACTGCTAGCACTGGCTAAACTGTCCGTCCCTAAAGCTATATTCACTTGATGTTTCATCATGTCTTGCAAGGGAAAAGCCCGATGTTCAAAATACTGATGAGAAAGCACACAGTGCACGACTGAGATTTGATGCTGTGCAATGAGTGCGATTTCTTGTTCCGAAAGATAGTTTCCGTGAATAATTAAAAGCCGGCCGTCCAATAATTTTTTGGATTTTAACTCGTCCAGTCCACTGGAATAGGGGCGAGTGAATTTTTGCCCCCGTTCTGCAATCAGTTCAAAAATGCCACCTCTTTTATGTGTAAAGTAATCGTACTCCTCTTGGCTTTCTGCAAGGTGCACTGAAAACAAGGGCCAGTTTTGACGCATGAGCTCTTCTAAAGTAAAAGGATCTAAGGCGTGGACCGAATGCGGAGAGGGGGTGAGTTCAAATAAACTTTGATGTTGAGAATTTTTTTTCTGCATGTCTAATGCAAAATTGAGAACTTCTTGCGCAACTTCGGGAACAATACCCATAACTTCGATAAAAGCTTTGCCGCGCAGGGGAGCGTTTAACAAGCATTCGATCTTGCTATC
>JAUHYS010000195.1 GCA_030426445.1 bacterium | reverse complement strand
GCGCCGATAAGACGCGACACGGTGTGCCGCTCCATATACTCCGACATATCGAAGCGCACGAGTTCCAGACCCAGCAACCTCGCGAGTTGGCGCGTGACTTCCGTTTTCCCGACGCCGGTAGGCCCCGCCAGCAGGAACGAACCAATCGGCTTCTCACCCGCCCGCAGGCCCGCCCGCGCCAGTTTTATGGAGGTCGCCAGACTGGTGATAGCCTCATCTTGCCCGAACACGACCATCTGTAAATTCTGTTCCAGCTTCTGCAATGTTTCCTTGTCGTCGCTGCTGACGGCTTTGGGGGGTATGCGGGCCATTTTAGCGATCACCGCTTCGATATCACCCACCCCGATCAGCTTCTTGCGTTTCGAGGGTGGCAGCAGCTGCTGGTAGGCGCCCGCCTCATCGATCACATCGATGGCCTTGTCCGGCAGGAAGCGATCCGTGATATAACGGTCCGCGAGGTCCGTCGCGACCCGCAGCGCTTTGTCCGTATAGCGCAGCCCGTGGTGCTCCTCGAACCGGGTCTTCAGGCCTTTCAAAATCTTGTAAGCATCATCCGCACTGGGCTCGGATACATCAATTTTCTGGAAGCGCCGGCTCAACGCCTTGTCCTTGTCAAAAATGCCGCGGTATTCCTGAAACGTGGTGGAACCAATACAGCGGATCTCTCCTGTACTTAAAACCGGTTTGAGTAAATTAGAAGCATCCAGTGAACCTCCAGACGTCGCGCCTGCTCCGATGATGGTGTGAATTTCGTCAATAAACAAAATAGCATGAGGCTCGCTTTGAATTTTTTTGAGCACGGCCTTGAGCCGCTCTTCGAAATCTCCTCGAAACCGCGTACCCGCTAACAGGGCCCCCATATCCAGTGCGTAAATCTTGGCATCTTGTAAAACTTCTGGAACCTCGCCCTGCACAACCTTTAAGGCCAATCCTTCGGCAATCGCGGTTTTACCGACACCGGCTTCTCCAACATAGAGCGGATTATTTTTTCGGCGGCGGCAAAGCACTTGAATCGTACGCTCCAATTCTTGCTCGCGACCAATCAAGGGGTCAATCTTGCCATCTTTGGCTTTTTGATTGAGATTAATCGAATAGGCCTCCAAAGGATTTTGGCTTTGCGCGCCTTCTTTTTCTCCTTCGGCATGGACTTCTTCGTTTTCGGCACCCAAAGGAAATTTACTGACTCCATGCGAAATATAACTCACCACATCCAAACGGGAAATTTCCTGTTTGCTCAAAAAATAAACCGCATGTGAATCCTTTTCACTAAACAAGGCGACTAAAACATTAGCAACCGTGACTTCAGCCTTTCCTGATGACTGCACATGAAAAACCGCACGCTGCAAAATACGCTGCACTGCCAAAGCCGTATGAATCTCGTATTTTTCTTCTTGGGTTTCGACTTCCTGAATCTGGTCGGTAAAGAATTTTTCTAAGTCTTGCATTAAGACTTGAATGCTGCCGCCACAGGCATGAATAATGCGAATGATCTCCTCATCTTGCAAAAGCGCGAACAAGAGATGCTCCACCGTTAAAAAGGCATGGCGTCGACTTTGAGCCTCTTGATAGGCTGCATTGAGTACATTTTGAACTTCTTTGCTAATCATAATTTGATTAGGCCTCCTCAAAGATACATTGTAAAGGAAATTCATGGCCGCGTGAATACTTGGTGACTTGCATAACTTTAGTTTCAGCGATTTCCTTGGGATAAAGGCCACAAACTCCCTGCCCTTTTTGATGGACCTGCAACATAATGTGAGTCGCATCCTCAAAGGATTTTTGAAAAAACTTTTGGAGTACATGCACCACAAACTCCATGGTCGTATAGTCATCGTTGAGTAAAATCACTTTGTACATCGCAGGCCTTTTGACCTTGGATTTCGTCTGAGTCAAGGTGCCCGCGTTTCCCCCATCACCCGTATTTTTTTGATTATTCTCAGCCATGTTGCACTCTTTATCCATACTTGTATTTTATAACACGATTCATGAATCACGAATAACTCTAATATAATCACTTTATTATTTTTTTAAAGGGCTTCCTGAGAAAATATTTAGATCGAGTGGCGTAAGCTAATTTATAATTTAATTAAGTTAGTTACCCATGTGTTTTTATTGATTTGTGTAGGCTCGCTTGTACTCGTAATAATTTTTGATTCTTTTATATTTTCTTCCCCAATCATGGATTTAAATTTTTCAATATTTTTGGGAGTTTTTCCTCCTTGGTGTTGCCATTTACACTCGTAAACCGTGAGCCGGTTACCTTCAGGAAGAATAAAATCAATTACATTTCCGTGGTTGTCTCTAAAATAATAGAGATTGATAGGCAGCCCTTTATTACAAAAGTTTCTAACAAGTTGTCCCAAAGCCAATGTTTCAAAAAAGCTTCCTAATAAGGAACTGCTTGCAAGTGCCTGGATATGATGAATTCCGGACAAGAAACAAAGAAGACCGGAATCTAAAAAATAAAGCTTTGGGGATTTGACTAATCTCTTTCCAAAATTATTATAAAAGGGTTTGAGTAGATAAATAACGTTACTTGCTTCTAAAATTGAGATCCAGTTCTTAATGGTAGGAGAGCTCACTCCAACTGCGGAGGCAAGAGAATTCATGGATAGGACTTGACCGGAACGTAAGGCCAGAAGACGTAAAAATTTATCAAAGACAGAAAGATCTTTGACATTAATAAGCTGCCTAACATCTCTCTCCAAATAGGTAGCCAAATAATCGGCATAAAACCTTTCTGGTTTGAGATTGTAGGCATGAAGCTCGGGATAGCCTCCTTGAATCATCCATTCTAAAATTTGTTTTGTGCTTAGTTCAACCTTTTTGAAATTTTGAATTTCTCGAATAGAAAGGGAATGACACTCCAAGATAGAAACCCGGCCTGAAAGGCTTTCGCTGACTCCCTTCATCAAAGAAAATTTTTGTGAGCCCGTTAATAAAAACCGGCCAAATTGATCTCTTTTTTTATCGATTTCTATTTTTAGAAAACGAAATAGTTCTGGGGCATACTGTATTTCATCAATAATAACAGGAGATGGAAACTTTTCTAAGAAATAGCCCCCATTCTCTTTTGCTTCTTGGGCCAAATTGGGTAAATCAAGACTGACATAAGTATAATCAGGAAAGATTTTTTCCAATAGCGAAGATTTCCCCGTTTGCCGGGCTCCTGTTAAAAGTACACAAGGTCTAAATTTTGTAACTTCTTTAATTTGATCAGAAATTTCTCTCTCTATCCACATTTGTACAATTTTAAATTACAATATTAAAAATATCAATATTTATCTTTATCATTTGCTCTACATAAAAAAGCCCTTAAGAAAACTTAAGGGCTGAATAGAGCTTTAGAGCTAAAAATTAAATAAAGAATGAACCTAAAGCTCAAAGAATAACACTCAAAATAACAAAATCATGGAATATACAAAACTCATCTCCTGACTCTATAAGGAGAATTTTAAATAAATAACTATGAAAGATACAAGTTGGCAAAAATGACTCAAACGAAGCATTACTTGATTTGACTCATGATCATTTTATCAAAAATGCGGTCACTCAAATACTTTCGTACCCATATCAGAGGCTTAGCGAATTTACCCGCCGCATATCGAGTTTTGGGTTTATTTAACTGAACTGCTTTGACAATGACCTTTGCGATCACAGAGGCTGCTGAAGTCAGTCCTTTTTTTTCGTAAGAACTTTTGGTCGCGTTAGCCATGGATTGAGCAAGTTTTTGATAAGGACCCTTTCCAGCACGCTTGAGCATAGGCTCTAACATCACCTCGGTAAATTCGGTTACAATGGCCCCCGGTTCAATAATGATTACATCGATATTAAAAGGTTTGAGTTCCAAACGCAGGCAATCGCTCCAACCTTCTAAGGCATGCTTAGTTGCATGATACCATGCACCTAAAGGAGTATAAATTTTTCCTCCAACTGAGGAAATGTTGACAACTTTTCCCCAAGCCTGCTCACGCATATGCGGTAAAACCAATTGAGTGAGTCGAGCCAGACCAAAGAGATTAACCTCAAATTGATAACGCGCCTCATCAATAGAAATATCTTCGACAGCACCGTAGGTCGCAAAACCCGCATTATTAATTAAAATGTCCACTCCACCATGAGCTTGTTGGATTTGCTTAATGCCTGCAAGCATTTCTTCTTCTTTTGTTACATCCATTTTAATGGGAATGCCACCTAACTCTTTGTGATCCTGCATATTCTCCACCCGTCTCGCAACACAATAAACAATGTAGCCCTTGCTGAGTAGAGCTTTAGCAGTTGCTTTACCAATCCCAGAAGATGCCCCCGTCACAAGCACAACTTTATTTTTTGAGTGATTCATCAACCTAGCCTTCCATTTTAATACCATTGAATGCCACCTTAGAAAGGTATAAGGTCATCTAAGATAACATTTAAAATCAACACATTTTCTACAAGGACTTTTACATGAAAAAAAAATTTTCTCCACAAGATCCCTTTTTTCAAAAAAAGGTCCAAGAAAGTTTTGCCAAACTGTCATCTACAAATTAAAAATGCACTTATCATTTTTTAAGGTGCCTGATTTTTTTAATATGAACAAGAGCGAAATTGACTAGGGCTTTTCTATATAAGCCTGCTAACTATTTGCTATAAAAATCATTACAACCAAAAGAATAAAAATAAAAACACCC
>JAUHYS010000194.1 GCA_030426445.1 bacterium | reverse complement strand
TAAGAGACTACGCGCCTTGCCTGAGACTGTCATCAGGACATCACCAGGCAAAACCGGGTTGCCCTCCTTAACTTTTGCAATGCATTTTAAGCCTTTATCGACAGTATGAAACGCGGTTTTGGCGACAGGTAACCCGCATACGATGCCTTTACTTTTGGAAACAATTACAGCTTTAGCTTGTAGGTTAGAGGGGATCAAAGTGCGTGAGGTGATGTCACGAAAAACTTGGTCTTCCTTTGACGCACTTTTGACGCACTTTTGTAGTAAAGATGGAGAAAGTTTAACTCGACTCACAATAAAGCTAAGGCCTCCTTGACTTCTCGGATTTTGTTTTGATACTCGTTTAAGCTTTTTCGTTTTTCCTCAACTAATTCATTTGGAGCATTTTTAACAAAGTTAGGGTTGTCCAAAGTTTTTTGAGTTGCATTAAGACCATTCTCTAATTTTTTAAGCTCTTTTTCCTGGCGTAGCTTTTCTTTTTCTAAATCTACGACACCTTTAAGGTCCACGATGACGACTAGGTCTTCAAAGGTGGTAACCCCGAGAGCCACGCCTTTTTCTTCACGAAGAGCTGGGTCATTGAGTGCGATTTGGGTGACTCCAGCAAGGTTAAGGCCATATCCCAGGACGGTGTCGATTTCTTCTAACCAAGCGGTGTTGGAGGAATACACACTGACGCGAGTGAGTTTTTGATTTAAAGGCACACCGGTCTCCATACGGATTTGGCGAATTTTTTCGACAACCGCACGCATGGCCTCCATACGGCTTTGTGCAGCATGAAAGGCAGAAAAATGTTTTTCCTCCAAAGGCCTGGGAAAACTTGCTTGAGTCAAAAATTGTCCCTTGCGGTCATGCATGTTTTGCCAAAGTTCTTCGGTGATAAAAGGAATGATCGGGTGAAGCAGCTTTAAAACTTGATCCAAAACATAAACGGTGACAGTGGCAAATTCTTCACGCAGTGAATCGTTTGGATTTTTTAAAGTGTCCTTGGTGAGTTCCAAATACCAATCGCAAAAAGTACCCCAAAAGAAATGATAGGCTCCCATGGCGGCTTCGTTAAAGCGGTATTCTTCTAAAGCGAGACGGAATTGGTAAACGCATTCACTGAGCTTAAATAAAATCCATTGGCTGAGATCGTGGCGGCAGGGGAGTTTGTCAAAAGAGGATTCTGCTTTTTTAAGTTTTTCTGGATTAGCATAAGGCAGGGCTGTAGAAAAAACTAAGCGTGCGGCATTCCAAATCTTATTGCAAAAATTTCGGTAGCCTAAAATGCGTTCTTCCGAAAGTTTGATGTCACGTCCTTGAGCTGCAAAGGCAGCGAGGGTAAAACGCAGCGCGTCTGTCCCGTGTTTGTCCATGAGAGAAAGCGGGTCAATGATGTTGCCTTTGCTTTTGCTCATCTTTTGGCCTTGGGCATCTCTAACCAAGGCATGGATATAAATATCTTTAAAGGGAACTTCCTTCATAAAGTGCAGGCCCATCATCATCATGCGGGCTACCCAAAAAAAGATGATGTCAAAGGCAGTGACTAATACCGAAGTAGGATAATAATGCTGTAGCTCTTGTGTTTTTTCTGGCCAGCCCAAAGTTGAAAAGGGCCAAAGTGCAGAGGAAAACCAGGTGTCCAAAACATCTGGGTCACGCGTGAGTGGAGTTTCCTGGCCGTAATGTTTTTCGGCGGCTTTTTGTGCTTCTTCTTCATTTAATGCGACAAAGATTTTTTGATCCGGTCCATACCAGGCAGGGATTTGATGCCCCCACCAAATCTGTCGCGAGATGCACCAAGGTTGAATATTGCGCATCCATTCAAAATAGGTATTTTGCCAAGAGTGAGGAATAAATTTGACTTCGCCTTTTTCGACGGCCTCAATGGCTGGGCCAGCGAGTTTAGCGGCATCCACATACCATTGATCGGTGAGACGGGGTTCGATGATAGTGCCAGATCGGTCTCCATAGGGGACCGCATGTTTTTGTTCTTCGATTTTTTCTAAAAGCCCCAATTCTTCCATGGCTTCCACTACGGCTTGGCGGGCTTGCATGCGTTCCATGCCGTGAAACTTTTCGGGGACTTCTTCGTTAAGATAACCTTTTTCATCCAAGATATTGATCATCTCGAGTTGATGGCGTCTGCCTACTTCAAAGTCGTTAAAATCATGAGCAGGTGTGATCTTGACTGCGCCCGATCCTTTTTCGGGGTCGGAGTATTCATCCGCAATGATGGGGATTTTTCTACCCACCAAAGGTAAAGTGATTTCTTTTCCAATGAGTTTTTGATAGCGTTTATCACTAGGGTGGACTGCAACTGCGGTATCACCCAACATGGTTTCTGGGCGTGTGGTGGCCACGGTGATAAATTGTTTGGGGTTTTCTGTGAGTGGGTATTTAAAATGCCAGAGATGCCCTTTTTGTTCACGTGATTCCACTTCTAAATCACTAATAGCAGTGTGAAGTTTACAATCCCAATTTACTAAACGTTTGTCGCGGTAAATCAGACCTTCTTCATAAAGTTGCACAAAGACTTTTTTAACCGCCTCCGAAAGCCCTTCGTCCATGGTAAAGCGCTCATTCGCATAGTCCAAAGAAGCCCCGAGTTTTTTAAGCTGATTGCGAATAGTGCCACCGGACTCCTTTTTCCATTGCCAGATGCGTTCGATAAAGGTCTCTCGCCCTAAGTCATGACGTGTTTTTTTTTCGGCTTGAAGTTGTCGCTCGACGACGTTTTGAGTCGCAATACCCGCATGGTCCATACCAAAAACCCAGCGGGTGGCTTTACCCTCCATGCGGTGGTAGCGTACCAGGATATCTTGTAAAGTATTGTTCAGTGCATGTCCCATGTGTAGAGAGCCCGTTACATTAGGTGGAGGGATCACAACGCAAAAAGCCTCCCGACCTTGTGAGTCCTTAGGTGCTGTGTAAAGTTGAGCTTTTTCCCAGGCTGGACCCCATTGAGCTTCTACAGGTTGAGGTTCATAAGTTTTAGAAAGTTCTTTTGATTTTTCAGTCATTTGTCATGGTTTCTTTATTAAGTGTTTTAAAAAGTTTATGACATTATAGAAGGATAAAATGCAAATGTTTACTCTTAAAGTTTTTGATAAACTTCTTTACGGTGGCCTATTTTAATCACTAACACGATTAGTTTCGTTTTTTTGACTTCATAGATAATACGATAGTTCACAATGCGAATTCGGTATAGAGATTCTACACCTTTTAACTTTTTAATTTTGAGTAATTGAGAAAAGGGATTGGTAGAAAGAAAATGAAATAATTCTAATATTTGGTCTTGGTTTTTTTTATTTAGGCGATCAAATTCTTTTTTGGCACTTTTAGTCAATTCAATTCGATAGTCAGTCTTCATATTTTAGTGTTTACGTTTTTTTTGACTCGGCTTAGTTTTTTTTCGTCGCAATAGGATTTCCTCGAGAGGGATGGTTTCTTCTTTTCGACGTTCATGGTAGGACTCTAAATCAATTTCGTCTTCGAGTTGTTCGACCAAAGCCTGTTCTATCAGGTAACGCAATTTAAGTCCCCTGCTCTTACAAAATGCTAAGGCAGCTTCTTTAATCCTGCGGTCAATAATAGTAGAAAGATTTGCTAAATCACTCATAATAATGAATATTAATGAAAAATCATGAAAAATCAAGAGTAAAAATCATTTACGTTTTTAGTCAATCGTCATGAAAGTTAAGATTAGACTAAAATCATGAAACTGAATTTTTAAAAAAAAAAGCAGAAAAAGACTTCTTTTTATGGTAAATTATAAAATGGAGTTGTTTAAGGGGCTTTTGTGCGAGGAGGTATTATGGGAAAAGAAGAGTTGATTCTTTCCGAAAATCTTAGGGAGTATTTTTACCAACAAGTTCGAGAGGCCCTTGCTAATCAGGAAGTCCACACTCAACCCCAAACTGAGTTTTATCTGGTCGAGCTATTGTCTAAGTTTCTTCGTTTAAGTCCTGAGCAGCCGCTCCCACATAAAGAAGAAAAAGCCATGGCGCTTTATTATTTAGAGTCTCTACAAGTCAACCCTGAACAAGCCTGGCGTTTGTTAAAGTATTTGGGTGATATGACCCTTTATGTGACGGGATTTTTTCAGGCAAGGTTTCAAAGAAAAGCTAATGACCTCAATTATTATATGAGTTTGGGAGGGAGTGCCTACAGGCGACTTTCTTATTTAAGTGAGGTCTACCCTCGTACGCAATCGCATAAGGAAATTTTTAAAGAGCTTGCACAAAATTTTAGCTGCTTTGTGGATGTACTCTCAGAAATCAGCGAATCCAGCCAAATTTCAAATAGCTTAGATTTACTTAAACTATATGAAAGGTGGATGAGTACAGGTTCCAAAAGACTTTTACAAAAATTGCAATCTCAAGGGATTCATCCTTTAAAGGATGAGGGGTCCATTCAAATACATTAGACTTAATCAATTTAAATTAAAAGCCAATAGCTTGGCATCTTGAATCGCTGTTATTTCAAGCTCTTTTCCCTCACTGATGGCAATTCCATCGCCGTTTTTTAAAGTTGCATTTTGGATTATGATTTCTCCCTCCGCAATTTGAAGCCAGGCATTTCCGCTGCGTTGGGGTTGAAAATGGATTTTTTTACCCTTTTTTAATGGGCAATAATAGCCATCCACTGCCGAGTTAAGTTGTAAAATTCCTTCTTGTTTATCAGGTGAAAAA
>JAUHYS010000193.1 GCA_030426445.1 bacterium | reverse complement strand
ATTCTGCAAACTTTGTGCGAATGATTTGGGTTAATATATATAGATAAAATATTGCTCCGATACCCCCTAAAGGAACAAATCCAAATTTAGCGAAGCGACTGTTTAATACAAAGTCACAACTGAGTTTTTCTGAAAAATTACAAATGGGATCATCAAAATTACCACTAAAGTGTTTATATGTAAGAAAGAGACTCACCCCTAAAGCAATGAGGGTGAGAATGAGATTGAGATACCAAATGTCTTCCCTTAGTTTTTTTTTCATAAATCAAAACTTTCGATATTTTTTTTTCAATAAAACTAACGAGTTTTTTAAAAAGAGACAACTAAAATTAAATGAATGGCCCTAAAAATATTAAAGAAGGGATGATTGACTTTTTGTCCTAGTTTAGGCATGTGCCAGGTATAAAAGATTAAAATGAGGTTGAAATGTCACCACGACAAAGTTGGAAATCACAAATCCAAAAATTCATAGAGAATCCTGCAATGCACTTTCTTTGGTTAAAGAGCCTCAGTTATTTGGAGTATATTGGTTATCGTAAGATGATTAAATCGATTCCGCAACCCATTTCTAATCACCGAGTTTTTCAACATGTTTCTGATGAAATCAAACATAGCTTTCTTTTTCAAAAGTTAGCAGAAAAAATTTTAAAATCGAATACGGAACCCCTAGTATTTGAAAAGAAATTAATTTCATTTGCAGAGGACTATTTTCAAGCGTTAGATTCAAAGGTTGAAGAGTGGGTAGAAGAGGTTTTTTCTAAAAAGAATCCAGAGTATTCTTATATGTTGACAAGTTATGTTATAGAAAAGCGAGCTATTAAAGTCTACCCATTTTATCAACTTCAACTCGAAGAAGAACCCATGAAACAAGTTCTTATGCAGATCATTAAGGATGAACAAGACCACCTCGATTTATTTGAATCACAACTCAAAAAAATTCCTCAACTAAAGGGGATCAAGCATTCTGAAATTTGGTCTTTCGAAGAAAAATTGTTTAAAGAATATATGAATGCTTTAGAAAAGTATCAATCTACTTGCTTATCGACTTTAAAAAAAGTGAGTTAATCTAAATTATATATTATGAAAAAGAAAAGCACTTCAAGTATTCAAACTTATCGCAAAAAAATTGATGAGATTGATTTAAAAATCTTAAATTTGCTTTCACAACGAGGGAAAGCAGCAAAGGCCATTGGTAAAATCAAAAAAGAACATGGAAAAAGATTTCATGTTCCAGAAAGAGAAGTGACTTTACTCAAGCGTCTAGAAACTAAAAACTCTGGGCCTTTTAGTGCCGAGGCTATTGGTATCATTTTTCGGGAAATTATTTCAGCGTCATTAAGTTTAGAAGCACCTATTAAAATAGCCTATTTTGGACTTCCTGCAAGTTATACCCATCTGGCAGCTATTCGTAAGTTTGGGGTTTCAGCAAACTTGATTTCCCAAGAGAGTATTAAAAATGTCTTTATTGAAACTGCAAATTCGCGGGTGGAGTACGGTATGGTTCCCATCGAAAACTCGACGGAAGGTGTAGTTAATCAAACTTTGGATCTTTTTATGGAATATGCTGTTCAAATCTGTGGTGAAATCCAATTGCCGATTCATCATAATTTACTCAGTCATTGCAATGATCTTAAAAAAATTAAAAGGGTTTACTCGCATATTCAGGCAATTTCTCAATGTCGACATTGGATTGAGGCAAACCTCCCTCACGCAAAAGTCATTCCTGTAGCCTCGACTTCACGTGCTGCCGAAATGGCCCAAAGCGAAAAAACAGCTGGGGCTATTTCTAGCGACTTTGCTGCCAATTTGTACCATGTTCCTATACAAAAACAAAATATCGAAGACCATCCCAATAACTTTACGCGTTTTATTGTGATTGGCCGTAACGAAACTCAAATGACCGGTTGTGATAAAACTTCGTTGATGTTTTCAACATTGGACGAAGCGGGTATTCTTTTTAAAATACTCAAACCTTTTGCTGAACAAAAAATTAACCTGACTTCTATTGAATCTCGACCACTTAAAAAAAATGCCTGGGAATATGTTTTTTTCATAGATTTAGATGGTCACATTCAAGAAGAACGAGTACGAAAATCCATTTCAAAGCTACAGAGTCTGTGTAATTTTATTCACATCTTAGGTTCATACCCTAAAGAAATAGGAAACTAAACTTGGCGGTGATTTTTAAAAAAGTCGGTATCTTAGGGCTAGGTTTAATGGGAGGTTCGCTCGCCTTGGACCTGATGAAAAAACGTCTGGCAGGTGAGGTAATTGGTTATAACAGAAGTGTGCCTTCGCGTGCGGAGGCCCTTAAAAAACGGGCCTGTCACCATGTAGTGGATCAAGTGGAGGAAGCCGTGCAGGACGCTGACCTTGTGGTTTTGGCAACTCCAGTTCAAATTTTTTCTCAAATCGCAAAAAAGATTTCTCCATATCTCAAACCAGGTTGTTTGGTGACGGATGTAGGCAGTACAAAATTTCACTTGGTCAAAGAGCTTAAAAAAATTTTTTCCAAAGACGTGATTTTTGTCGGAGGTCATCCCATTGCCGGTTCCGAGGCATCAGGGATGAAGGCTGCGCATGAAGGTTTGTTTCAAGGGGCGCATTGGATTTTAACGCCAGAAATGGATCAATTGCAAGAACCTGCTTTTTTAAAACTGCAAGAGCTTTTAAAGGCCTTACAAGCCAAAGTGCAAATGATGTCTCCTGAAGAGCACGACGCAGTTTTTGCAACCGTCAGTCATTTACCTCACATGGTTGCCTTTGCCCTCATGGAGGCGGCTACAAAAATCAGAGCAGGGAAAGATCTCAAGTTTGCAGCAACGGGCTTTAGGGATACGACTCGCATTGCAGCCAGTTCTGCAGAAGTTTGGTCTGACATTTGTCTAGATAATAAAAAAAATATCATAACCAGTATGAAGGAAATGGAAAAGTCACTCGCAAAACTAAAAAAACTGATTCAGGCTGAGGATAAAAATAATTTAAAAAAGTACTTTTCCCGATTGGCCGAAATACGGAGTCAACTTTAATGTCTTCTCAAAAAAAAATTAAAAATATTCAGGTCTATCCCTCTGCTAATTTAAAGGGCAGTATTCAAGTTCCTGGAGATAAATCGATTTCACACCGTGCAATCATGCTCTCGGCTTTGTCTCAAGGGACTTCTCGATTAACCGGTTTATTGATGGGTGAAGACGTTAAAGCGACGATGGCTTGCTTTCGTCAAATGGGTGTTAAAATAGAGAAAAAAGATCAAGAGCTTGTCGTTCATGGAGTGGGTCTTCATGGACTAAAGGCTCCTGCCCAAGTTTTGGATTGCGGAAATTCTGGAACCACCATGCGTCTGATGATGGGGATTTTGGCAGCTCAACCTTTTATTTCGAGGCTAACAGGAGATGCAAGTCTTAATAAACGACCCATGGAGCGTGTGGCCGCTCCTTTAAGAAAGATGGGGGCAAATATCGAAGAGCTTCGTGCTTCCGAAACCGAGCGCGTGATTAAAGTGAGTGGTCAGCCTCTTCGCGGTATCGATTATGTTTCTCCCGTTGCCAGTGCTCAGGTAAAAAGTGCGATTTTGTTAGCAGGGCTCTATGCCTCGGGTAAGACAAAGGTAACTGAACCTATGGCAAGTCGTGACCATAGCGAAATTATGTTGCAACATAAGGGAGTCGCACTCACACGCCAAGAAAACTCTGTAGAATTGAATCCAATTAAAACTCTTTTGGCTGGAGACATCAAGATTCCCGGAGATATCAGTTCAGCAGCTTTTTTTCTGGTAGGAGGCTGTTTGGGAGAGGGTTCACAGGTACAAATTCTTAACGTGGGTATGAATCCAACGCGTACCGGTATTTTGGATGTCCTGGAAGCCATGGGAGTCGAAATCGTTAAAAATAATATTCAGCAACAGGGTGGAGAAGAAGTCGCTGACCTTTTTATTCAAAGTACTTCTCTGACTTCGACTCAAATCAGTGGCGAGATCATCCCTCGTTTAATTGATGAAGTTCCCGTGATTTGTGTGGCTGCGAGTCATGCTCAAGGTAAGACAGAGGTAAGAGATGCGGCAGAACTCAAGGTTAAGGAGAGTGACCGTATTGCCACTGTCGTACAAGAATTTAGCAACATGAACATTCAGATACGTGCTTTAGAAGATGGTTTGATTATTCAAGGGCCTAATAAAATTACCGGGGGTGAATTCCATAGTCATGGAGACCATCGTATCGCTATGAGCCTTATGATTGCAGCAAGCTATGCGCCCAAACCTTCCATTATTCATGATGTGCAATGTATTCAGACTTCCTACCCGGAGTTCTTTTCTCAGTTTCGTCAATTAGGTGCTAAATTTGAGTGGGTTGACTTTTAAAATCAACATTGAAAAACAGCTATTGCTTAAAAAATAAGCATTTGGTGAAGGGTTAAAGCTTAGTCCGACTTATATTAAAGTTAAAATTAAAATTGACTAGTACAAAAGTAGGCGAACTAACCCACGAAAAATTAAAAATTTTTTTTGACAGTTGTTAGCTTAAGACATTATATAGCTGCAGCCCTTCTTTAGAAGGGTAAATTTATTCTAAGGAGGACATAAAATCTCATGGTAGATTATTCCACACAAGATTTTGCAGCTTTATTTGAAGAATCGCAAAAAGATAACCCACTTGTTATTGGGGAAACCGTCGAAGGGACGGTCGTAAAAATTAC
>JAUHYS010000192.1 GCA_030426445.1 bacterium | reverse complement strand
AGAGAAGCTTCCAAGCCAGGCTTTTATCTAAATCTTGATAGAGACTCTTTTTTTCTAAATTTTTTAGGTTGAACTCCATCAATTGAACAAAGTCATTCGATTCTCTTGCTAAATAATAGAGCTTATCTTGATAAATAAAAGGCTCTATCTGACTATCCACTTCGGGATTTAACGGAAGCTCCTGCCAAAGCTGATTTGGATTCACAGTGTTCGAAACCCCATAAGGGTAGTTGTCTAAATCCGAACCTGGTCTATGAAAAATACTTGAAAGGATGGAATAGCCCAATATCATCAGATAAAATAAAATACCCACAATTAATAAAGAAAGTAATACGGTTTTTGCAGATGTTTTCATCGCTGACTCTTTTCAGTTGAACCCGCTATTTGACAGGTCGCGTTATTTTTTAAAACAAGACTTTAAGTGTCACATTATGTTCACAAAGCATTTATGAACATGTTCAATAAATAAATTAAAAGAATTATTTTGTCAATGGTATTTTTGAACAGGTTCATATTAAAAGAATTTTATAAATTAACTTATTGATTTTATTAAGTTTTTAGAAATTCTACTCTAAACTCTTCAAACTCAAAGCCTTAACAAAACCTCAAGACGGAGGAAATGAACTCCTGATCAAGTTCCTCTCCCCTACTTCTTCCACTTAATCGAACAACCCATCGAAGGCACTTGCTCTTCACCCGGTTTTTGACCAGCAAGCAGAGCGTCTAAGGCTTCTCGTAAATCTTGTTTTGTGACTTGAGAAGCATCTTCCCAAGAGTCATCCAAGCGACCATGGTAAGCCAGTTTTTGTTCGCTGTCATAAACATAGAGGTCAGGAGTACACACTGCGTCATAGGCCTTGGCCACCTCTTGGCTCTCATCGACCAGATAGGGAAAGCCGTATTCTTTTTCGCGCCATCTTTTGAGCAAATTTTCTGGAGAATCATCCGGATAATCATTAGCATCATTGGAGCAAATCCCCACGAGTTGTACGCCTTTGCTTGCATAATCGCGCTTCAAATCGATGTAGCGATCTTCGATGGCTTTTACATAAGGGCAATGGTTGCAAATAAACATAATCACCAAGGCCTTGGCATCTGCAAAAGAACTCAAACTATACTGCTTGCCATCTACCGATTTTAAATTAAAATCTGGAGCTGCGCTGCCCAAAGAAATGTTTTCGGATTTGAGTAAGACCATTTTGATTCCTCCTAAAAATTAAGATTGCTTCCTGTTAAAACTTTACTATGGATAAAGCATGTCTAAATACCAACATAAAGACCGCTACTACCACAAAGCCAAAGCCCAAGGCCTGCCCTCTCGCGCCAGTTTTAAGATTGAGGAAATGCTTAAAAAGTTTCCTCTCATCAAGGCCGGCGACACGGTGATCGACCTGGGTGCAGCTCCTGGCGGCTGGAGCGTCTTGCTGTCCAAAGCGCTTGGACCCAAAGGCAAGGTGCTGGCCATTGATTTAGAAAATTTGGGAAAACTCAAGCGACCCAACCTGATTTTTTTTCATGGCGATATTTGCTCGGACGATGCCCAACAATGGTTGCAAGATCAAATCGCTGCGCCCCAAAAAGTCAGCGCAGTTTTTTCGGACATGGCCCCCAAACTCTCCGGCATCACTTTTAAAGATGCCTATGATTCCTATCAGCTTGCCATGATGAGTTTTCAAGTGGCTCAACAATGGCTGCAACCTGGTGGCTGTCTCGTTTGCAAAATTTTTCCTGGCGCCGAATTTACCGAGTTTCACCAAACACTCAAAAAGCACTTTGCTAAAGTCAAAGTCTTTGAGCCCCAAGCCAAGCGTAAAACCTCGATTGAAATCTATCTTTTGGCCATGGACTTTAAGGCCCCTTAAAGTAAAATTCTCAACCCAAAATTCCATACTCATGGAATTGATGGAATTATTTATCTTTTAATTTCAAATAGTTAATGCTATTAAAACTTTATTTTTTAACTCAATACCAATCAAAGGGGGGCCTATGAGACAAGATTTTTTTAATTCTAAAACTTACAAAAAACTCATTGAAAGACTCAAAACTATGATGCCAGCCGCTGATGAGAGCTCCTACCATGAAGACCGTCTCAAAAGCTACTGGGAAATGGGGAAAATGATCTATGAAAACAAAGAAAAACTAGAACACAAACAAAAGAGTCAATACATCAGTAAAGTTGCAAAGGATTTAGAAAAGCAAAAATCTCACCTCTATGACCTCCAACAATTTTACCAACGCTTTCCCAAGGGGGCTCCACAAGTAATTGAGCAAGGCAACATTAAATGGTCCCATGTAAAACACATTTTACCCATCGAGCAAACTCAACAATCTCTTTTTTATCTGGAACAAGCCGCTGAAGATGACCTGTCCGCACCAGAACTCCGCAAGGCCATCAAAGGCGATTTATTTACTCTCATCCAAAATAAAGAGGATATGGAAAGCATCCTCAAACGACCCACCTCACCCCTCTTTCTTTTTCAGGCAAGGTTGCTAAGTAATTACGATGGTGACACACCGACCGTCATGATCGATCAGGGCTTTGATACCTGGCGCAAAATAACCGTGCGGCTTCGCGGCATCAATACCCCAGAACTGCATGGTCCACACCATAATGAGGCATTAGCCTCAAAACAATTTTTGGAAGCTACGCTCAGTCCGCTGCACCGTTTTCTTCTTAAAACATACAAAACGGATTCCTTTGGCCGCTTTATTGGGGATATTATTTACCACCCAGTTTGGACGGATTTAGAAAAGATTTTTTACAAAGGCATTTTTCTTAATGTGCAGATGATTCAAATGGGTTTGGCGAAACCGATGTTGTATTAAAAATATAAAAATCAATCCTCTAAAAAACTAAAAGCTTTTGCAATCAGCTTTTTCCCTTTTTCTAGTTCTTTTTTAGCTTTTTTATCCTTGGGAGCTTTTGCCAGTCGGGCCTCAGCACGAGCTACCATAATTTCTCCTAATAAAGGGTGAGAAGATCGGACTTTGTATTTTTTAGAAAAGGCTTGATAAGCTTGATCATACATTGCAATGGCTTCATCGTATTTTTCTTGAGCATGATAAATTTTTCCCAGGTTTAACATGAACCTGGAAACTAAATCCGATTGCGGAGAAATACCCCTTAATTGTAATGCTTGATTGGCATAAAACTCTGCTTGGGCAAAGTCTCCCTTTTTAAAATAAAATAATGCCCGTCCATCTGCAAATTCATAAAACAGGGGGTTTTCTTGACTGACCGCAACCTCAAACTGCTTGACTAAATCTTGCAGCAATGACTCCGCTACCTGCATATCGCTTTTTCCCAAAGCAACCCAAAATTGATTAAAACGAATGACCAATGGTAGTTGACTAGCCAGAGCTTGTTGGCTTTGTAAAATCCGAGCAGCCTCACCGTAAACTTGGCTGGCTCGATCCCATTTTTTCGCATCTAAAAAAATTTGTCCGTAATTGTTTAAGATACCCGGCAAGAACTTACTCTCACTTCCATAAAGTTTTTTTCTGATGGCAATGTTCTCATTATAAAGTTGATAAGCTACTTGATAATTGCCTAAAGCCCGCTCCAAACTTGCCAAACTACCCATGGAAACCAGCTTGCCATAAGCTTCGGAAATTTTGTCATACAACTTGATTGCTTTTTTTAGGTAGCTTTTGGCCTTTTGATAATCCCCTAATTTTTTATAGCAGGCTCCCAAGTGATAATGAGCATTCGCCTCCTCATGTGATAAATCCTCCATGCGGTGTTTTTTTATTAAGTCTAGAGATTCATCCGACAATTGAATAACCGTGGGACAGTCATTCTTGTCGTAAGCTTGGTGAGCCAAGGTCATTTTATCTAAAACATCTTCTTTGAAGGAGATTTGATTGGGCTCAGGAGCTTGTTTTTGATGCGATGATTTTGTATTTCTTTGAGACGCATCCTGATATTCAGCCCATAGAGACGAAAAAATAAATAGGTTACAAAGTGTCAATGTAAATAAAAAAACTTTAAGCTTAGACATATAAAATCCTTTTTATAAATAAATATCTAAATAATATTGATTGTACTTTTATTAAGGCATGCTCCTAGTCACTACACTCATGGTAGTAAACTTAAAAAACGCTGCGCGCTCAGTACAGTGATACGGCCGATCTTTTTATAATGACCTTTTTTGTAAACGAGTTGGAGTCCTGGAACATTTAAATCAAAGCACGGTCTTCAGCATCATCCCAATTATAGTATTTACCCTTAAGCTGTTTGACCAATTGCTCAGCTAAGTAGGTTTTACCTACTTGTCGAGGCCCTGAAACAAAAACAAATTTTTCTTTTAAATCTTCTTTAATAAAGGGAACTAAACTTCTCACACCTATTATATACTACTAAAAATTTGGCATGCCAAATTTTCAATGATATAAAGGGCTATTTCCCAACAGGCCTAAGCTGATTCACAAAGGGAGAAACACTAGCACTCATTACAGTAAAAAGAGCCCCGCCAAATGCATCAGTCATGGCAGTCCCCACCTGCATAGCACTTTGCAGGGCAGCTTGTTTGGCTTCTTCTGATAACTCCGGACTTTTGTTAATGGGTAGCGATTCGTAAACCCCTCTCACTAAACCAGAGTGAAGATAACCGACCATAAACACGGCTTGACTCTTACCTGACTCAGCAAGCTGCAAATGCACTTTCTCGATAGATAAACGATTGGAAGTTTCTGTCAGCTTATTCCAGTATAGGTTGACTCTACGGTTCACGCTATCAGTTCGAATA
>JAUHYS010000191.1 GCA_030426445.1 bacterium | reverse complement strand
GGTTAAGGCCTAGACATCCGCTTGAGTCTTAAATTTTTTAATTTTTTCTTTTTGTGCCACACCAAAGCGATGCTCTTCATCAATGATTAAAAGCCCTAAATCCTTAAATTGAATTTTATTACTCAAAAGTGCATGGGTCCCAATCACGATATCTACATTGCCTTTTTGAAGCTCTTCACCAATCTCTTTTTGTCGTTTGGAGGAAGTAAACCGCGAAAGCATTTCAATGTTGGTGGGAAACTTTTCGAAACGTTGACGAAAACTTCTTTCGTGCTGCAGGGCCAAAACCGTGGTAGGAACTAAGACCGCGACTTGTTTATGATCCAATATGGCGCGAAAGGCCGCTCGCATCGCCACCTCGGTTTTACCAAAACCCACATCCCCACAAACGAGGCGGTCCATAGGCCGGTCAGCATCCATGTCTTGATTGATTTCTTTAATCACCCTTAATTGATCGGGAGTTTCTTCAAAAGGAAAAACCGCTTCAAACTCTTCATACAAAACGCCCGGGGAGCTAAAGGCATGGCCTACTGCGGTTGCCCGCTGGGCATAGAGCTGTAAAAGCTCTCCAGCAATCTTTTTTAAGGACTCTTTGACCTTAGTTTTATTCTTTTCCCACGAGCTTCCACCCAATTTATCCAGCTGCGGAACATGCCCTTCCGAAGAGGCATAGCGGCTCATTAAATCCAGGCGATAAACAGGCAAGTAAAGTTTGTCTCCACCCAAATATTCCAAAAGTAAATAATCGTTAGCATGCCCATCCAGGTTTAGATTTTGCAGGCCTTGATAGATGCCCAAACCATGGTCACGGTGAACAATATAATCCCCCGCTTGTAATTCCTCAAAACTGGTAAAGACCTCTGCTGCTTTTGCTGGAGTTTGGCGACGGCGCTGTCTCGGTCCAAAGATTTCTTGATCTGTTAAAACAACCAGGGACTCCTCAGGCCAAACAAAGCCTTGCTGTAGCTCTCCTTCGGATAAATGAATACCGGGTTTAACCGTAGTTTTTTTATCCAAAAATTCTTTAAAGCCACCCAATGACTTTTGAATTGTAATTTCTTGTCTCTCTAAAAGATCCTCAATGCGCAAACGTTGAGAATGCGTCCCGGCCACCAGTAAAATATGATACCCATGTTTTTGCCACTCCCTAAATTGCTGCAATAAAGGCTGAAGCATGCCCTCTCCTACTGGAGCATGTTTCATTTGAGCCGCTAGGTCTTCGTGAGATCGAGTATTAAAATAAATTTCTTTGTCCGAAGACCTGAGTTCACGAACTTGCCAATGAGAACATTGTTGGAGCTTGGCCTGCAGTTCGTCTTCCTTTAAAAAAAGCGCAGCTGGGGTAATCGCCTTTTCAGCAGTTTGACAGCTTTGATAAGCGTGTTCCATGTCCTGCCAGTTTTCCTGCCAATGCTTGAGACCCAATTCAGGCTCGATCCAAATACCTAAATAATCTTGAGGCAGAAAATCAAAGAGCAGTTCTAACTCATCATAAAAAATAGGGAGATAAGTTTCTAAGGCAGTTGGTGCCAAGCCATTTTTTAAAGCCTCTAAAATAGGCTCTCTCTGTTTTTTATTTAAACCGACTTCATTGGCACGCTCACGAAAGCGCAAGCTGGCTTTGCTTAATTGGACACGAGAAAAGATAATCTCGCGCGCTGCCGTAAGCACAAAGTCTTCTAATTCAACTTGGGACCTTTGAGTCTCGGGATCAAAGCTGCGAATCTGTTCGATTTGATCGCCAAAAAACTCAAACCTAATAGGGCTTGACATCGCAGGAGAAAAGATATCAAGAATCCCTCCGCGTTTACTAAAAGTCCCCACGTCCTCTACCAAAGGGACATTGAGGTATCCCGCTTCAACTAAACGCTGCAAAATCGCTTCTCGATCGATTTCTTCCCCGACCACCCAATAATCCTGATAGGATTTCAGTATCTTTTGAGGAGCTAAACGCCGGGCTAAAGCTGCCATAGGAATTATTGCAATATAGGGCTTTTGACTTCCCATCAAACGGTAAAGAAAACTCATACGCTGTGCAATATTTTCGGATGAGGGACTCAGCCCATAATAAGGCAAAACTCCCATGCCTGGAAAAATTAAGATATCATCCTTTGAGCCCAAGAAAAAACCTAAGTTTTCCCTTAGACTATGAGCTTGTTTAAGGTCTTCTATAAAAACAAAGATGGGCTGATTTTTTTGAAAAAAAACCTGAGAAAGAGCATAGGGCAAGGCACCGACACTCAGACCACTGATATTTTGGGCATTTTTTGCATCGCTTTGCTTAAGAAATACATTGAGATTAGATGGATCCATAGCTTGCTAAATAATTGCCTTAAATCTAAAAAGATTAAGAGAGATAATTGGGTTAAAATTTTATAAAAATTTCTTTAAAAATCTTTTATTTTCATGCATTTAATATATAATATTAATATAATACTTTAATTAAAATAACTTCAACTAAAGTAATAAAATAGGGTTTTTATATTATATTCAATGAAAATAGCAACTGTACAAAGCATATTAACCGATAAATACATTAAGGATTTTAAGGTAGTTATGAATTAGCCCTAATACCTTTTTTAATGATAAAGGTTTAAAATTGACTCCCCCGAAGTTTCAAAAAAATAATCGCCCCCCACCTCAACTGGACACAGCGGACAGAGCTGTCTTAGATATGCTTAGAAAAGACGTTGCTCCAAGAAAGTCAGCATCTTCCTTAAATCGTGAACCTACCGTTAACAAAAAAATTCAAGACTCTCGAGAATCAAGAAACGATTCAGAAAGCCAAAGCAATAAAAAAACTCAACAAGGAGGTGGTGAAGCCTCTGTTGCAAGAGAAGCTAGAAGTTCTCGTGCCGAAGAAATTTTAGAAAAAACCAGTCAAAGTCGCTTTGATTCTTCTCAACAAGAAAATAAAAAAGCGCTGATGGAGCAGCGGAAAAAAAATACCCAACAAAATAATAATACACGCACCTGGCGAATTGCAGAATCACGAGAACTTAATAAAAAAGCACGTAAGGTCATAAAACTTGCAGAAGAACAAAAATCTCAACAACAAAAGACTGTAACAAATAAAACGACTCACAAAGCGACCGATCAGTCAAAAGCTTCTCAAACGAATTCAGAAAAGGCAGTCACTCAAAATCAAAATAACCAAAATAATTCAATCGTTAAAGATAAGCCAAATATTGCTCAAGAAAGGCCTTTAGAAAATAAGCAAGCTCAATTAAAACTGGTATACTCTCAAAGTAAAAACCCGCTTCCCAATGAAAAAAATAACTCTTTTAGCCAGCGTTTAGAAACACCCAAACGGATTTTGAATTATTTAGACACACTTACAAAACAAAAAATCAATACTCAAAAAAACCAAAGTAATCAGTTACAAGCCAAAGTTGCTCAGCAAAAACAGCTCATCGCAACTGCCCGCATTGTGAACCAAAGTACCGTGATTATTCGTGAAGGCCATAAGATCCGTCTATTTCAACGCGATAAAGACCACCGTAATGAACTCAAAGAACAGCACTCAGATGACTCGAGTGAAGGCCAAAGATGCTTTAATTAAAGTTTTACGACAAAAAAATGCCCAACAGGGAAATAAAGAAGGCAAAGACATTCTCAAAGAATTTGAGGGTGAAATTACAGACGAATCTTTAGCTAAACTCATTGCTCAAAATAAAGATTTACCCAAGAACCTTAAAGACCTCAGTTTCGAAGTCAAATTCGCCCTGCTCTTATATTGCGTTCTTGAAAACCATAAAAAGCTAGGCAAAAAACTCCCTTCAAATAAAAACTTCGTACCCACGAGTAAAAAAGACTGGATTAAATTTTTTAATAATTTGATTAAGACGGGTAATGTTGAAAAATCAAATTCCAAATCAATGGATAAAATTCTTAATTTAATTTTTAGAGGATCTTATAAAAAACCAGGAAAAAGTGCCACTTACCTAATCGGAGATTTAAGCTATAAAAAACTGGGTAAACAACGACAAGAAAAGCTCATTCAACTATTTATTGATGAAAAAAAACTCAATACCCTCTCTCAACTTAAAACGGGAGATAAAATAAACCAAGAAATGCTAAAAAAACTTTTTGGCGAAAACCTCCATTATACTTCTTTAAAACATCAAGTTGAAAAAAAGTTCATCATGGCCGAAGGAGTAGGTCAAGGGATTACTTTTAATCCCAAATCAGATGTGGACCCTTATAGCCAAGCTCGCTTTGAACAAAGCTTATTTAATTACCGCCTACCTTCTGCCGAAAATAATTCAGATGATGCTAAAAAACATCCAAAACAACAAGACCCTCATTTTATTGCCAATGTTTATGAGTTATTAGGCTTACGCAAACGCTTCGAAGATAATAGTCAAAAATATACTAAAATGGCTTATCTTATCATGGGGAGCTTATTAGCCATCACAATTGTTGTGGCTGCTTTAAGCTTATTCTAACAAAAAGCTAACTTTGTTTATCCATACCCCGTCAAATTTTCTTAATCTGATAAAATCTCAAAAAATATTAAAGATTTAAGACCACTCTTAGAGCTTAAAGACCCCTAACCTAAAAGTTTTAGTGTGACATTATTTTGACACTTCATTTCTCCACAGTTCACTATCTCCTTTATAATTGCACCTTTAGGCATGGCATAAATATTGCTCATAACTCTTTATAAGAACTTATTTTTAAGGGGTTAAAAATTAAGTTCAAGGAGATTTTAGTGTGGGAGGTCATTCATGAGGGTGCTGAGGGTGAGCTATACCTTGGGTATAGCAGTGTGGTTTCTATTTTTAATGAATTTTTTTTCTTGTGGTAGTTCCG
>JAUHYS010000190.1 GCA_030426445.1 bacterium | reverse complement strand
TAAAGTTTAGGCACTTTACTATGGCCTCTCAGTGGATCATTGACGCATACAACTTTATTAGGCAGTCTCACTATTTTTCTAGTTTGGAAGCCAGCAACCCAGAAATGGCAAAAAGTGAGTTTTTGCAATATCTAAACGACTTTGCAGATCTCACCGGTGAAAAAGTCGTCGCAGTATTTGATGCCTATAGCGGGACTCACTCCCAACCCATTCAAAGCGTAAATGGTCAAATCAAAGTTATTGATTCCCGCGGTTCTTATACAGCAGACGAAGAGATTATTCTCTTAGCTCAGTCTCTTAAAGAGGCTGCGATTGTGATTAGCAGTGACCGAGAAATTATTCGTGATGTTATTAAAGTTGGGGCTTCTGTTTTATCCAGTGGAGAGTTTGAGCGTGAGTTGCAAAAGATATTTCTGGTGGCTGAAGAACCCGACTTTTACCCCAAGCAAGGCTCTGGGGGCATGAAAGTCCCAAAAGAGAAGAAAAAAGCCTATCGCTTAATAAGAAAATACCAAGATCCACAGTTTTATTTTTAGCTTTTAATAAACTTGAAATAGATATCCTAGTTAACGTATTGAAAGGCTCAAGATTTCGGGGCGTGGCTCAGCCCGGTAGAGCGTTCCGTTCGGGACGGAAAGGTCGCTGGTTCAAATCCAGTCGCCCCGATTTTTTTATCCCTACCTTCGCGAGGATGATAAAACTCTTTTAATTAATACTTCTTATAGTTTTCGATTTCTTTCACTTCTTTGAGGAGGTTTTCCTGGAGTTCTTGAGGAATCTCGATGGGCGCTCCCTCCTTGAGCTCTTTGAGCCAAGTGACGAGGCTTTGAATTTTTTCGACCGAAGAAATTTTCTTAAATAAAAACCCTTTGTGACCATGGTGCACTAAAACGCAGTGAAAATTTTCGCAGACTGCAAAGCAGTTTTGATAATGTAAATCGGCAGTCTTCTTTAAAAAGCCTTCTTTTAAGAGATTTTGATAGTGTTTAGCGTTTTCTTCAAAGTCACTAAAAGGAGTTTCTTTAGGGTTATCCCGAACACAAGTCCGGCAAATAACTAGCTTGGGGCGATATGAACTCATGGCGCATCTTTCGTATAATTCACGCGCACCTTGGTATGAATTCCCCCGCGTACATTAAAATCCGCCAATATCTCCATACGTCGCGGTTGAATCGCTTCCACTAAGTCATCCAAAATCTGATTGGTCACCGCCTCGTGAAAAGTGCCTTCATCCCGAAAGGACCATAAATAAAGCTTGAGTGACTTGAGCTCTACACACAATTGATCTGGCACATAGCGAATAGTTAAATGAGCAAAGTCAGGCTGACCCGTCTTGGGACAAACGCAGCTAAACTCCGGGCTTTCCATTTCAATTTCATAGTCACGCTTAGGTTGAGGGTTCGGAAAAGTTTCTAGATTTTTACTTGGTTTAGTAGACATGGGGGCTTTCCTGACAGAAGTCAGGATCTCTTGTCAAGTTGTGAGTGAGCATTTAATTTCGCATATCCTCCAGTTCGTTGAGGATGCTTCTGCTATTGAGTTTAACTAGCTCCATACGGTTATCCTGATTAAATCCAGATAAAAAACTTTTCCTCAGGGAATCTCGATAACTCCCCTGTGCAATTAAATGAGCTTGATCAGGGCCGACAAGTTCACTAAGCTGATGCTTGGCCTCTTGGGTGAACTGATGACTTGTCTTATCGACCGCAAATTTACCCAAACCCTGTATAGTTTCGTTAATTTTGGTTTTGGGGAGGGTCTTAAGGCTGTCTTTGATATTTTCACTCAGTTTACTGCTAGCTGGAACCGCACTTAAAGCAAATTCGACGGCAAAACCAACTAACTCAGCTTTCTGGGCACGTTCATCTTGCAATTTCTTGTAACCCTGAGAAACGGCTTCATCCATACCTGCACAAAGCATCGCTAATCGATTAACGGATTTACTATAACCTGTCTCCTTCGCCGTATTAATTTGGTCCTTCAAATCATTACTGTAGTTAATGACTTGTTTTTTTAGCTCTTCTTTGTCTTGTAATACGGGGTTGAGTAAGGTTACTTTAAACAGATTACCCAGCTTACCTGTATCTAAATGATATTGTCTTTCTGTGTAACCAGAGTTATTACCTACGCTGATTTCATCATGGTTTGTCCACTTATCTAAAATGGGTTGAGCGTGCTTGGCAACCATTTCTCCCATGGCATGGACCCGCTCATGATAGACTGGATTGGCTACCCAGCCTTTCTTATGGTCATAAACCCTAGGCTTTAACCAAAATTTTTCTTTTTCAAGAGTTTGGTCGCTTAACTCCACGGCAAGCTGTTTTGCTTGAGGGCTATCACTTTTTGCCACAGTGGACATCACTTTACTTAAAGGGTCTGGAAGCGGCGCTGACTTAGGCTGATAACCCCAGTTGCGTTGGAGATGTCGCGAGCTTAGCCAAAAATCGGCCTTTTCGATTTGCTTAAAGATATACTTACGTTGCTTTGGTCTATATTGAGATAAAAATTCCACTGTGCTTTCTGGGTTTTTACTGTTGGTCATTAAATGGACGGCTATTCCTGCCGCATTACTGCGATGTCCTTGAGCGATCGAGGCGTCTTTTACGACAGCATATCGCGGAAGACCCAGAGTATAGTGATCAACAAGGTGCTGGCTATAACTCTGTTTAAAGCGTGCTGCCTCCGGACCCGATGAGGATTCAACAAAGCTAAGAAAGTTTTTTACCTTTTGAACCCGGTTCGCATGTTCACCTGAACTATATTCATCGTCAAAGAGTCCCTTGCGGTTAAATAAATGTTCATCAATAGGACTTTCGATCGCATCGCGTTTTCGCCAGCCACCTTCGACTTTTTTAGGTGCCAAAGCAGGGTGGCCCTCATTATAAGCTGCAGCAAAATATTCTGCAATCTGAGCGCGCTGATCAGAAGAAATATCTCCTTTTTCAACAGATTCGTTGATTAGTTTAGGGTCTAACCAAGACTCCATGGCTTCGCTATCCAAGCTAAACACTTCACCCATAAGTTTTTTGCCATATATTTCGTCATTCTTACTTAAAGAATCTGCAAAAGCACTAAGGCGGGCTGAATAGTCATCGGTACCCCATTGGTCTCCCACTTTTAAAAGCTGTTCTGCCTCGTATTTAACTGCGGCATTTAGAAGGGCTTCGTCTTGTTGAGCCCCCTCTATCTTTCGTGACTCTACGCCTTTTAGTTGGGTAGAAGGGTCCGAGTTTTTAAAAGATTTTTGAGAAGCTTGGGTGCTTGGGTCTTTGTTTGTTTTAGAAGGCCCAGCCAATAGTTTGACTGCGGCTTTTGAGACGGATGTAATCATAAAAAATCTCCTTAGTGATTATCTTTTGAACTTTACAGTTTCATCCAAAAACTAGTCACTCAATTATAACCACACCACTTAACTGGAAAATCTTGGCTAAAAGCTTCAACCAATGAAAAAAAGGACATAACACCAAAGCGCTAACTCGTCAATATTTAAAGGATTTTTACATTTAAATTTCCAAAACCGGACAAGTAATCCTCGTAAAAAACTCCACTCTTCACAGGGGGGAGAAAGAGTGGAGACAACCACACCTATCTTTTAAATTGAAAACTTTCTTCTTAACGAAAAAGCTCCTCCAAAAATACTGATCAAAACTAAAAGCAAAGAGCTGCTATTTCTCACATTTGATACCGTTAGCGAACACCCACCAGAAGAAGTTTCGGGCGGAGCTGGGTCGAGCTCAATCTTACACAAGGCATCACAGCCATCCCCATCGACTTTGTTGCCGTCATCGCATTCTTCGTTGCCGCTTTTGACTTCATCACCACATATGGTTTGAAAGGCGCCAATGTCACAGCCCTCGCCCTCCGCACGTGCAAAACCGCGTTGGTCGAACTCCGGACAATCGTCTGGATTGCCGTTTCCAATCGCTCGACTACCCGCGAGTAATGCATGGGTATCCGTGGGCCCGCCGTTATCTTGTAATGGACCGATCATAGGATCGATGGGAGCATGGGTTTCACCGATGATGTCGGTGACTTTAGGTGGAGGATCAAAGAAACATTGAATACCGATGAGGTTATAGCCTTCGAGGATTAGACCTCCAAAACAATCAGATCGAGAAATAGTATCATCGTCTTCATTTAGAGCGATAATGTTGCCTATGAAAGAAATAGGGTGAATAGTCTCTATCCCTCCGCCTCCACCTCCACTTTTGTTAAGCACTATGTTACTATAGTAGATAATAGAATCTACCGTAGATACTGCATACACTCCACCTCCTGAACCAGAAGAAATATTTCCAGAAACAGTCGAATTAAGTAGGTGAAAAGTGCCTCCATTAATATAAACTCCTCCACCATGACTCATAGTTTTATTATTAACAATTGCAGATTGCTCAATTACAATATCACCTTCTAAAGAATAAACTCCTCCACCATTATAAGAACCATTAGTTTCATGATTAGTATTATTTATTACATTACAACGTAGAAGACTTAAGCTCCCTCCTTCGTTAAAAATACCAGCTCCATCACTCGCATCTTTAGGCAAACTTCCATCTCTGATGGTTAAATCTAGCAAACTAACTTTACTATTTATAACATGCAAAACTCGACCATCACCTTGACGATTTAAGATAGTGTTACGAGCCCCTTGACCTTGTAGAGTGAGCTCACCTGTAATATCTAAATCTCCAACATGGTTATCATCTTCTTCCATGGCACCGGTAATAGGATAAGTGCCTTCTTGTAAAATAACTGTGTCAGGGCCTGCTAAAGCATTAGACTCTGTAATAGCGGCTCGAAGTGTGCAAGCTCCTGTATCTACTATGGCACA
>JAUHYS010000189.1 GCA_030426445.1 bacterium | reverse complement strand
AGCACATCTACCTTAGCGTCTTGTAAATTTATATAGCGAGCAAAGACAAAAAGCCAGTCCGAAAGGCGGTTTAAATAGACCAAAACCTCTGACCTAACCTCATCTTGATGAGAGAGTGTCACAACTCGGCGCTCTGCTCTACGGCAAACCGTCCTCGCCAGGTGCAATAAAGCACTCGCCCTTGAGCCCCCGGGAAGAATAAAATTTTTAAGCGGCTCGAGGCTCTTTTCCCAAGTATCCACTTGAGTTTCTAGTTTTTGTGTATGCTTGGGTTGAATAAAACCCGCTTGCATTTTTTCGTTGGGATTGAGGCTGGCTAACTCTGACCCGACAATAAAAAGCTCTTTTTGGATATTAAGCAGTATTTGGTAAGCTGCTTTTTCTTCCAGTTCCACCGCCACACAGCCCAGAATACTATTCAACTCATCTACACAACCGTAGGCATCAATGCGAACATTGTCTTTGGGAAAAGGCCCCCCGCCAAAAACCGAGGTCTCTCCAGCATCTCCTTTTTTAGTATATATCTTCATAAAAGTCCTTTTTCGCTTTTTAATTTTTGAGCTTAACTTTTTCTTTTAACCCACATTGATAAAAAGGAAAGAGTTTCTCAAAACTTTTAAGCACTTCTTGTCGCAACTTTGGGCTTTGGGGAGAAAGCTCTAAACCGAGATCAAAAGTAGCACTTTTTAAATTAATCAAGCGCTCCGCGATTTCAGACAAGCCCTTTTTTATATCCGTTAACGTCTCTGCCTGATAAGCTTCATTTCTCTTAAGATAATTTTTAAGGCCCTTTAAATTCTTTGCCTGCGATTCAAAAAAACGAAGATTCTTTTGCAGGTTTTCTCCCATGCTTTTTCGCATCGGGCTCTCATCTTTCATCACCACACGGGCCTGAATGCCTGCTTTTCCCACACAAAAAGCAAAGTACACATAAGCTTTATAGCCGCGGCTTTGTGGGCCAAGAGCGACCCAGGTTTCATCAGGCGGATTAACCTTACGCCGCATATGCTTGGCGGTATGAGGAAAAAATTCTTGCTGGAATTTCTTCATTAATAAAGGGGCTAACTCCTCTCCCAGCTCTTCTAGTTTTGGGCGGATCTTTTCCTTGATTAAAGGCATGCGTTTTTCGAACTCGGGAATTTCAAAAATAGCTAAATCTTTTTGACTCAATTTTGTCATGGTTTAATTATCTCCTTAATAATAATTTTGACAAAACACTCTCTTAATAAATTTGTCTACCACCATCTATATGTAACTGACTTCCTGTACAAAAGTCGGCTTCTTCAATAAAAAAGCGGATCGCAGCACAAACCTCCTCTGCTTTGCCACAACGGGCTAAAGGTGTTTTTCTTAAAACACTTGCTTGCACTGTTTCATCCAAATCATCTGGCCACATAATCGGGCCTAAAAGCAAAGTATTCACCTGAACTTCTGGTGCTAATTTCTTTGCCAGCCCCTGGCTTAAACTCGTCAATGCCGCTTTGCTTGCTGCATAAGGGATATAATTGGCATCGGGCCTTTGGTAACTCCAATCGCATAGGCTAATAATCTTACCGCAACCTCGTCGCTTCATCTTATCGCCCATCCATTGACTTAAGAAAAAAGGCGCTTTGGCATTGACGTCCATTAAATCCTGCCAATTTTCTTCTGTGACCTCCGGCAAGGCCGTGGGATAAAAAGTCGAGGCATTGTGAATGACCACATCCACATGTCCATAACAAATCATCGTTGCTTCACTGAGCCTTTTAACTTGCTGAAAACTTCTTAAGTCTGCTTGCAATAACTGGATTTCATGCCCTGCTTTTTCTAGCTCTTTTTTTAAACTTTTCGCTGCGTCATCGGATTGATTATAGTGGACAATCAACTTTGCACCTCGCCCAGCAAGGTCTTTGGCGACAGCGCGCCCTATGCGCTTGGCAGCACCCGTAATAAAAACCACTGAGTTTTTTATTTTCATTATTTTTATCTATGAACCTAATCCATCTTTTTCAATAATTTTATTTTTATAATAGATGGACGCAGATATTATGAAAGGGCGCAGCAAGCAGCGCCCCTACAGATCATTCAAACGCCCCCTGTCCCCCTCTTCGTCTCAAGAGGGGGGACGTTGATTCATCACCCAAAAATCATCCCCTTCGAAAAAATACCGTAAAAATCCGAAATAAAAACCAGCGTAAAAAGACCCGTACTGTTTGAACGAGCGTAGCGAAGTGAGTTTGCGAGTCTTAGCTGGGTTATTGAGGATTTAGGTATTTTATTCGGGGGTGGCCTTTTTCTTTGCTTCTTTCTTTTTTGGCCACGCAAAAAGAAAGAAGAGAAAGGTTTTGGCCAGGCAAAAAGAAAGTAAATAGAAATAATGCTATGGATTTTATTTCTAAAAAGCCGGATAATTAAAAAATGCAGGTTATAAGCAAACTCCTTAAAAAAACCTTGTTCTACTCATGTCTCATACTTTTCACTTTATTCCCTCAAATGAGCTTTGCCGAAGAAGTCACTATTACGGCTAGCAAAAACATCCAGGTAGAAAAAGATCGCGTTTTTGGCAGCTTACAAGAAAGTAACGCCGAGGACAGTGCAAACTGGATTTTATTCCGCTACCCGAGCCGACAAACTTTTAAGGAACTTTTAGTCGAACAAGACCCGGACTTTCCTGCGGTAAAAAAACTGCGCCTTAGCACAGGAGAAGCCACTAGCGTCGAGCTTTCTTTAGAAAGTCATTCCAAATTACAAAAAATTGAACTGCCTAAAAACATCGAAAGCTCTTGGGTTAAAATCGAAGTTGTTCAGTCTTATTCCAATGACCCTGCAGACAAAGCCTTTGGCTTTTCAAAGTTGGAACCGGAGACAAAAGAAGAATTCAAAAAAACCTGTCTTTCTTGTCAGTTCAAAAAGAAATAGGTTTTTGACTTAAACTTTAAGGGCAAATCATTATTTTTCCCTACTTGCCGCTTCTATGGCCTCAATCGCTTCTTCTAATGTAAAACAGCCTTCATAGAGAGCCTTCCCTACAATCACACCCAACAGATTGTGATGATTTAGCACCCTCAAATCCTGTAAATCTTTTATTTGGGAAATTCCTCCCGAAGCAATCACAGGAATCGGGCTGATTTCCAACACAGCCTTAAGTGCCTTCAAGTTCGGACCCTGCAACATACCATCCTTGGCAATATCCGTAAAAATGAGACAGGCAATATTTTTTAAAGGAGCCTCGTTAAGAAATTCTTGTACAGTTAAATCCGTGCTCTCCGTCCAACCCTGCACAGCAATCTTACCGTCTTTAGTATCCAAGCCCAAGGCCACTTGACCGGGAAAGTTCTCACTTAACTCTCCTAAAAATAAAGGGTCCTCAACCGCTCTTGTACCCACAATGACTCGGGAGACCCCACTTTCCAAATAATCCGCAGCCATTTCTAAACTACGAATCCCGCCTCCGACTTGAACTTTAAGCCCCGAAGTCTTGGCAATGGCTGCAATAATATCACGATTTACCGGGGCCCCGGCTTTGGCTGCATCCAAGTCCACAATATGCAGCCACCGTGTCCCTTTTTTGGCCCACTCACTGGCATGTTTGACAGGATTTTCGTTATACTCGGTGACTTGATTATAGTCTCCCTGGGTCAGCCGAACCACTTTTCCGTCTTTAATGTCAATCGCTGGAAAAAGTATCATAAGTATTCCCTTATTTATCTTTATGGATTATATCTGTGTAAAATTTTTTAAAATATGCAGCCCGATCTTTTGGGATTTTTCCGGATGAAACTGCGTAGCAAAAATATTTTTGTGTTCAAAAGCCGCCGGAAAATCGATTCCGTAATGGCAATTGGCTGCAACCATCCTTTTATCTTGTGGAGTGACATAATAGCTGTGCACAAAATAAACATAACTTGCTTCGGGCAAGCCTTGAAGCAAACGGGACTCTTTCGCAATCAATAAATTATTCCAACCCATATGCGGCACTTTGAGTTCTAAATCAGGTGAAAAACGTTCCACACCTCCTTTAAAAACTCCCAGACCCTCAACTCCCGGTGCCTCGTCACTACTCTCCATCAAAATTTGCATCCCCAAACACAATCCCAAATATGGTTTTCCCGAATCCATAAACTCTTTGAGCGTATCAATCAGCTCATAGTCTTTAAGTAAACGCATGCAATCCGCAAAGGCCCCTTGACCCGGCACCACTAATTTATCAGCAGCTAGAATTTCTTTTTTATCCCGAGTGATCTTGCAAGTGGCACCCAATCGTTCAAAGGCCTTGGCCACACTGCGCAAATTACTCATGTCATAATCTAATATAGCAATCATAATATTTCATTAGCATAACTGGAGTGATTGGAAAGGGGTAAATGTGGGTTTAATTTAACTCAACCCCGATATTTTTAAGCTGTTCCTTTGGATCCCAACCTTTGGGGGGCTCTTCACGACCGCGGTCCCAAGCCATGTTTTCTTTAATCCACTTTTTCCTCCATTGCTCAATAGAAAAACCTAAATCGTCATCCGTCACACCAAACTCATAACCACAGCAGTAACAAATTTCATAAGATCCTCCACCTGAGTCAGAGTAAGGCTCTTCGGTTAATTCAGAAAATCCACATACAGGGCAGGTATAGTCCATGCTTTTGAAAATCACTTTAAAGTGCTAAATTCTAACCTGTTAATTTATATGAATTTTTATTATTTATGCTCGAAAAAATCGTTCGATCTTCGTAAAGAAGAGGCCGATTTTCGGTCTCTTAAAAATATTTATCCACAGGCTTGACGAATCTTGGCAAAATGAGGTAAGTTACGCGGCTCTAATCAAAACAAGACGCAATAAGCGCTGATGAAGGATTTTTTTATGAAATACGCAATTATTGAAACCGGTGGCAAACAATACAAAGTTAGCGAAGGCAAAAATGTCCG
>JAUHYS010000188.1 GCA_030426445.1 bacterium | reverse complement strand
CAAACTCACCCCGATTTCATCGGGGTTCAAACAGTTCGGGTTTGCTGGCTTCGTTCATATCGGATTTTACGGTATTTTTTCGAAGGGGAAAAGGCAGTCTCTTAATAATGCAAAGTTTATTTTTTAAAAACCAAACAAACCCATTCTTCTCTTTGAGTTTTTTGAATGAATGTTAAATCCGAATAAGTTTTTAGAATTTCTTCTTCATCCTCTTTTAGCAAACCGCTCAAGATCAAATAGGCGTTTGGTTGCAGCCTTTGAAGAATGGCATCATGTAAAAGAACAAGTGTTTCTAAAAGAATATTGGCGACGATCAGAGAAAACTTTTCTTTGATTTGGAATAAGTCGTGATGCAGTTGAATATGTTTCATGTGATTGATGTTTAAATTTTCTTGGGCCATCTCTAAGGCTTGAGGATCATTATCCACTGCGATAATTTGAGGGATGCCTAGTTTTTCTCCCAACATGGATAGAATTGCGGTACCACACCCGATGTCCAATAAGTCTGGGGAAGGTTCTGTAGATTCTGTTAGTTGAGTCAAGGCTTCGGCGACTAATTGTGTAGTAGGGTGTGTTCCCGTTCCAAAAGCCAGACTGGCCTTGATGAAAAGCGTGTCTTTGTTTTTAGTGGGAATGCCTCGAGGATCGATAAAAATAGAGTGTTGAGCCGTTTGGATAAATTTGAAAACTTGTAAATGCTCTTGATACTTGTCAGCCCAATCGCCAATTTCCTCCCAAACTATTTCTGCTGTTTGAAAAATAGATTCAGAGAATAAATCCAAAGAGAGTTTTTGCAGTTCTGCTAAAATTTCTTGACTTTGATTTTCGGAGATAGAAATTTTGCAATGGATCAAGTTAGGGTCTGTCGATGGAATCTCTTCAATGCTTCCCACTTCAGTCATTTGTAGAAGGGCTAATATTTTTTCTTCGTGAATTTTTTCAAAAATGATTTTTAAAAGAGGGTAGACTTTTTTGAGGACTTCGTTTTTATCCATATAATATTATTTTCGTCGAGTTTTTAAGTCCACTTTTCGAAATGAATATTTTCTTTGGTATAACCTAAATCCAACAAAGTCTGTTGCGTGTCATTGACCATGGGGATCAAACCGCAGATATAAACGGCTTTTCCTTCAGGGTCTGCAAAAGCCTTTTTTAAGTAATGTTGCACGTAGCCTTTTTCGCCTTGCCATTTTTCGGGGCGGCTCACGATAGGAATAAATTCGAAGTTACTGTGCTGTTGGGCAAGCTCTTCCATTTCGTTTTGAAAAAGTACTTCATTTTCGTAACGCACTCCCAACACCATGCTGATTTTTTTTGAATAACCCTCATGTAAGAGTTGTAAGATTTGCGCACGTAATGGAGCGATTCCCGTACCAGTTGCCACAAAAAGCAAATGTTCGGGGAGAGGTTCTTTGAGTTTAAAAACACCCATGGGACCGATGAACTCGGTCTCGTCGCCTTCTTCTAAAGTAAAAAACCAACCCGACATAAAGCCGCCGTCCACTTTTTTGACACAGAGTTCAATTTTATTTTGAAAATAGGGTGGGCTAGCAATGGAGTAAGATTTTTTAATCAGTTTGCCCTCAGAGTTTTCTCTTTCGACCATGACAAATTGACCTGCGATAAAATCAAAACGCGGCACTTTTGAAAATTCGAAATGAAAATTGCGAACAGTGGGGGTCATTTTGTCGATTTTAGTCAGGGTTACAGGGTATTTTTGTTTTGGCATCGTGACTCTCTTCTTTTTATGATCTTTTTATATTTTTAATTTTTATTTTAATATCTAGCGAGATTTTTGTCGACTTCATTTGCGTAAGCGTCGATTCCACCAATTAAATTATATAAATCGTCGAATCCCTGCCCAGATAAATAAACGGCCGCTTGATGGCTTCTTCCACCATGGTGACAAAGGACAACGGTTTTTTTGGATTCGTCAAGTTCATTGAATCTTTCGGGTAGCTCTCGAAGCGGGATCCACACACTTTGGGGCAGGTGAACCAGTTCGTATTCGAAGTCTTCACGAACATCGAGTAATTGAAAGTCTTCTTGATTATCGTAGAGCTTTTTTAGCTCTTGGACTGAAATTTCATTCATATTTTTACTCTCTCATAAGGGTATATATAAAACAATCGCTCTATTGACAAATACACTTTTACTGCTAGCTTATATAGCAATCAATCTGATTAGCGTTTTAAACAAGCTAGAGCAGATAAGCAAGTTAACAAAAAAATAAGATAAAGAAAAGAAGATGGAAAAAATTATTCAAGATTTACTCAGTGCATTGGGTGAAGACCCCAGTCGAGAAGGCTTATTAAAAACACCCAGTCGGGTGGTAAAGTCACTTCAGTTTTTAACTTCGGGCTATCAAATGGATCCCTGTGAAGTCATTAATGGTGCCGAGTTTACAGAAAACTATAACGAAATGATTTTGGTTAAGGATATCGAGGTCTACAGCCTTTGCGAGCATCACCTTTTGCCTTTTTTTGGAAAGTGTCACGTGGCTTATATTCCTGATAAAAAAATTGTCGGGCTCTCTAAAATTGCACGACTGGTCGAGATCTTTGCTCGACGCTTGCAAGTTCAAGAAAGAATGACCACACAAATTGCTCAAGTCATTTCTAAAAACCTACAACCACTGGGAGTCGCTGTTGTGATCGAAGCCGCCCATCTTTGCATGCAAATGCGTGGAGTCCAAAAACAAAACTCGGTGACAGTGACTTCAGAAATGTTGGGGATTTTTCGCGATCAGCCGGCTACCCGTTCCGAGTTTTTGCAGTTGATCCGCAAAAATTGATTTGTTAGGGAAAGCTTATGGATGCAAAACTCTCAAAAATTTTCGAAAAAGTACAAAATCAGCAGCGGATTAGTCGCGAAGACTGCTTTGAACTTTTTGCGTCTAAAGATCTCGTCAGTCTGGGAAAAATGGCTAATCTCATCCGGGAACGCAAAAACGGCAATGTGGCCTATTATAATATCAATAGGCATCTCAATTATTCCAATGTTTGTTATGTGGGCTGCAAGTTTTGTGAGTTTGGTCAAGTCAAGTCTTCTCCTAAAGCCTATGAAATGTCTTTGACTGAGATCCGACAAGCCGCAGAGCAGGCCGTGGCTCAAGGCGCGACCGAGTTTCACATTGTGGGGGGGCTCCATCCAGATCTTAAATTGGATTATTATGAAAACCTTTTAAAAGAACTTAAAAAAACCGCACCTCAGGTTCATCTCAAGGCATTTACCGCAGTCGAAATCGATTATTTTTCAAGAGTTAATAAGTTACCTCTTCAAGAAACACTTTCACGTTTAATGACTGCTGGACTGGGGTCCATGCCTGGAGGAGGAGCCGAGATCTTGACCGAGCGTGTACATAAACTCGTGCATCCCAACAAAATGAATGCCGACCGTTGGGTCGAGGTCCACCGGACGGCTCACGGCATGGGGATTCGTTCCAATGCCACCATGCTCTATGGGCATGTCGAAAACACCGAAGACAAGGTCACGCATTTAGAGAAGCTTCGTCAGTTGCAAGACGAAACCGGTGGCTTTCAGACTTTTATTCCACTCAGTTTTGTGCCGGATAATACAGAACTTGCGCATATTCCTGCACCCACCGGTTTTGAAGACCTGCGTCACATTGCGATTTCGCGCATTTTTCTGGATAATTTTGCCCATATCAAGACCTATTGGGTGATGTCAGGTATAAATATTGCCCAACTTGCGCTCAATTTTGGTGCCGATGATATTGACGGCACCATCATGAAAGAAACCATTGTCCATATGGCGGGTGCCAAAACCCCCGAAGGCGTTTCGGTTCAAGATTTAATTCGTTACATTCGTGAGACTGGCCGTGATCCGGTGGAGCGTGACACGCTTTACAATGTGATTTCGAGAGATGCGGCTTAAATAAAAAAAATGCCCGGGGCCGGAATCGAACCGGCACAGCAGTTACCCGCCGAGGGATTTTAAGTCCCTTGTGTCTACCAATTCCACCACCCGGGCTAAAAGAATCATTAAATTAAAAAGGCCAGGGGGGGAATCGAACCCCCGAATAAAGGTTTTGCAGACCTCTGCCTTACCACTTGGCGACCTGGCCGTTATTACAAACTTTTGAAGTAATCCTAAGTACTATCAAAAAGAAGTTTGCCTTTTTAAGCTCAGCTTGAAATAAAATGCAAGTGAAAGGATGAGCTATTATGTCAAAAATTTTATTAAGCCAGCAAGAAATTAAAAGCATTGTTTCTAAAATGGCAAAAAAAATCCAGGTCGACTATCAAAATAAAGAGCTTGTGGTGATTGCTATACTCAAGGGGGCCACTTTGTTTATGGCGGATCTTATCCGACACCTGGATTTAAATTTGTATTGTGATTTTTTGCGAATTTCCAGTTATGGAGACTGTATGGTTCCTGGTAAATTACGTTTGGAATTTGACTTAACTCAACCTGTTAGCAATAAGCATGTATTGATTTTAGAGGATATTGTAGATTCAGGACAGACTGTGGATTTCGTCTACCAGCACTTAAGTAATAAGTCCGTTGCATCGATCAAGTTCGCTTGTTTACTTGCTAAAGAAAAATATCATGGTAGAAAAGTCGACTATATAGGCAAGGTGATTCCTAATCAGTTTGTAGTGGGGTATGGCATGGACTATCAGGGTCTCTATCGTAATTTACCCAGAATTGAGATCATGGAATAAAACAACGCTTACGAATGGATTTTACTTTACTCCTTGTTTAATATTTTGGATAATAACAACTAAACTATGATTTTTATTCACTATTATAGGTAGGTCCTATGTCAAAAAAGCATCCTAATATTTTGCGTTGGTTTCAAGATACCGTTGAAGAACGGGGAACACATTCTTGTCTAAAATTTAAAGTTGATAAAAGCTGGCAAACACTTAATTGGTTGCAGAC
>JAUHYS010000187.1 GCA_030426445.1 bacterium | reverse complement strand
AATTACGTAAAGGTCGCGGTGCTGTGGGTAAAACACCTGTAGTAGGTGCTAGAAATGAAAATGGCATGGTAAGCTCTAGACCTGTTAAAGATACTGCCGCGCCTACATTACAAGGTTTTGTTAAAGAAAATGCAGCACAAGGTGCAACGGTTGTAACTGATACGTTTCCATCATATAAAGGGTTGCGTGATTATAATCATATCACCGTAAATCATAGCGTGGGTGAGTATGTAAAAGATATGGCACATACTAACGGTATAGAGAGCTTTTGGGCTTTGCTCAAACGTGGATATTATGGTATTTATCACTACATGAGCGAAAAGCATCTACACCGTTATGTTAATGAATTCTCATTCCGCCACAATACGGCGCAAGTCGGTACTATGGACTTTATCGGAATGACTGCAAAAAGAATCACTGGAAAACGCCTAACCTATAAGGGTTTAATCAATGCCTAAATATGATAAAATTATAGAACCAATCAATGCAAAATTTGATAATGTTGCAGGTTCGTTGATGAAAGCGGAAACACCAAGTGATTTTTTATACTCTATCAAATGGAAAAGACCCAATAGGATTACGCCGAAAGTAATTTCTTTGTTTAATCATAAAGGTGGCGTTAGTAAAACTACGACAACATTTAATCTCGGTTGGATGCTTGCCAATAAAGGTTTAAAAGTTTTAATCGTGGATGCTGATCCTCAATGTAACTTAACAGGGTTAGCTCTCGGTATTGATTCATATGATGACCTTTTTAATTTTTACAATAAGAAAAATAGTAGTAACATTTATGAAAATCTAGCTGGAACATTTGGCTTTTCTGATTCAGTAGTAGACCTTGATAAAGGGGTTGGCGTTAGCGATACTAAAAACGAAAATTTAAAAATACTTGCAGGGCATATAAAATTTGCAACATTTGATTTGCAAATCGCCACAGCACTTACAAGTAGTGCTACAATTCCAGTCTTAAAGCCACTTATAGGCTCAATCAATAAGATGGTAAGAAAGACTGCGGAAAAAGGCGAGTTTGATATTGTTCTTATAGATATGAGTCCTAGTATTTCTGCTATAAATATGTGTATGTTTATGTGCAGCGATTACTTTATCTTGCCTACGTCACCTGATTTTTACTGCTATCAAGCAATAGATTCCCTCAGTGAGGTTTTGCCAGACTGGGCAGAAAAGTTAAAAAGCTTCAAAGATGGAATTTCTTTACCTAGAAGTAATCCACAGATGTTAGGTGTTATCTCTCAGAATTATCGCGTATATAGCAAAGGAGAGGGCATAGGTGAAATGACGCAAGAATTTAGAAGCTGGGCAGACAAGATAAAAGATTTAACAAATACCAAATTAGTCCCAATACTTCGCAAACATGACATGGTAATAGATGAAAATCTATTTAAAAAGTTCGTTAATTATGATTCACCATATAATATAGCTAACATTCAGAATTTTAATTCTATTGTTCCTGCTTCTCAAAATAAATCAAAACCGTTTTTTGAACTTAAAAAGAATGACTCAAATTGGACTGGGGCTGTATGGTCAAGAGAACAAAATGGAAAAAAAGTTGGAGCAGAAGAAAACATTAAAAAATCAAAGGAAATATATGCAAATCTGTCAAATGCAATATTGGGCATGATTGAGTTTGAAAAAATTGAAGAGTAGATATGAACTAGTCTCGACTTAATCTGACATTTTTTCTCTCGGATCGGTTACTGTCAGATCTAGTCGAAACTATTACAGTAGATATTTCTATTCTTTCTTTAACTGGCTAGCTATGTATATAGCTCCCAATATTTAAAATGATTAGTTTTAAGATGATGGTTTTTTAATCTAAATTGAATGAAAAAATCAAAATAAATACAATAACTTGGGTATCTATTCTTAAAAAAAAATCGAAATTATATTCAAGTAGTGTCATGAGAATTTCCAAACCTTTGATGGTAGCGTTGTTTCCAATCACGGTAGTAATTCGCTTGAGCTTCTTTTAAAGTTTTTACTTTTTGATTTACCCAGATGGGGTTGCCAATAAAAGGAGTAGAAGAGTATGGTTTTTTTATTTTCCAGTCATGCTTTAGAATCTTGGCAACGAGTTCACGGTAGATTTTTTGTCTTTCTTTTCCATTTTTTCCCAAACCCAAATAAGTAGGAGTACTTGTTATGAGTTCATCTTTTTTACCGTAGGCATAATGGTGATAGGAAGAGAACCTGTTCTGTTTAGGATGAATTACCTTGCCTGCCCTTTTTGGGTTAAGATCAATGTAGAACATGACTTTGAACAAGTCAGCTTCAGTTTCGATACGAGGAGACTTAAAACGATCCATGACTACTTGGCCACGGCGCCCGACTTTTTTGTTATAGGCACGAGCAAAGCATGAGTTTACAACTCTAAAGAAGTCGGAGAAATCTTTTAAGCATTTGAGTTTACCTGTGAGATGGGGATGGTTATCCATAAGGCAATAGGCATAGATTTCGACACCATATCGATCTTTGTATTTTAGAAGGAGGTCGTAGTAGAGTTTCTTGGCCCAATCGGTTTTGAGTAACCAATCGTTGTTGTGGCATTTCCAGGTGACATGGAAAAGAGATTGATTTTCTAAAATATAGTATCTGGGAAAACTTGGCATAAACATCAATGAAGCAAGTATAGTGCCAAGAGGGAACGGATCAAGAAATAAGGGTATGTATGTAAAAATCTATTTTGAAACGACCGGAATTCGGAAAGATGAGTTCGGTTTTCATACCTTCGTCTGGATTTCTCTCGTCTGTATTTTTTAGTCTGGATTTTCTTTAAACTTTACCCTTATCACTTTTATAAACAGTCATCATTTGGCGTTTATTACATTGACTACAAAAGGTGAGTCTTTTCGTGTTACCTTTGGCTTTCCAGCGGACTCCTCCGATTTCCCAAATAGATTTTTCTTGACCACAAACACATTTTACCTTCCATTGCTGAGACTCTTTTTCAATGCTTTGCGCTAACTTTTTAGGAAAGTAATGCTTAATAATATGTTGTAACCAGGGCATTGATTGCCTCACATAAATATTTTTAATAAAAGCGAGCTAATAAACTGCTAACTTCGCTAAGCCATGATCTAATAATTGTTGATTAAGAAACAGACCTTGCTCAAAAATTTTTTTAAAGTCGGTCCACAAAGGGTGGTAGAGGACATCCGCCACATAGCGACCAAAGGCATCGGTTTGATAAGTCTTGATGATAATAAACTCGAGATTGCTGAGAGCCTTAATAATGAATTCCTTGCTTTGTTTAGCCTCTTTGGCCTGATGGCCATACATTTCCGGTGCATTGATACCATGCAGTCGAATGCGAATACGATACTGCGCATAAAAACCTTGTTCGACAATCAGCTCAATAGTGTCACCATCGATGACCGCCACCACTCGGGCAATAAAAGTGTAAATAGGAGAGAGGTCACGAATGATTTTTCCTTGAGGGCAGGACTTGGGAGCAGATTGGATCATGTCAAAAAGATTATGGCGAATGGAAACCTCCAGTTGCCGTGTAGTTGTTCCAGCCTCCGCGGCCTCTTTAAGATAAAATAAGATTTCTTCTTGGGATTTTAGTTTTAAAGTAGAGCGTACATGGGACCAGGTCAGTCGATTGATGTTTTTAATTTTAGGGAGTTTTCTGGGAAAGTGTTGGTAGAGTTGCTGATAATAAAAAAGTTGCCGTACTTCTTTTTTGATCAGTTTAGCAATTTGTTTGTGCAAGGCCTGTTTATGTTTATAAGGCGTTTTTTTGATTAATCCAGTGATTACTTTTCCAGATTGATGATAGCCAGTGAGTTCTTGCAGGGTGGAAAGCTTGTGACTGGGTTGAGACAATTGCTGTAGAATTTTTTTAAGTTCTTCAACTGATAAAAGAAAAGTTTTGCTTTGAAAAAAATCTTTTTCCATGGCAGAGTCCCCCAAACATAATTAAATATTTGATGATGAATAAACTGTTCTCAAAAATATTTAAAAATCAAGAAAAAAGTTTTGAACACATTGAACGCGCGTTCAAAACTTTTTCATAATTATATGAAAAATAATCAATTTTTATCATAAAACAACAAAATGCATTTTTTCTATGTTTTCTACAAATCGAATCATTTATGCTTTTTTTAAGAAAAAGAGAAAGCCACCCTTAAACAATCGTTGTCTTAAGACGGAGTAAGGGTAAAAATGACAAAAGCTTCTCCATCTAGACTCAATTTAAAAATCATCGGAATCGGTTTGCTTATTTTTTTGGGGCTCTTTTTTATCTATCCCCATTTTTTTAAGAAAGAAAGTTTGTTTAAAAATTTTATTTCCGCAAAAATAATTAATCTGTCTGAGACAGGGTCGATTAAAGGAAAAATAACTTTTTCAGGTAAGGCCCCTCAGCCAAATAAACTCGATTTTTCTTCTGACCCTTTTTGTGCGAGTGCACCCGTTCAGCAACAATATGATGAGGCCGTGATCGTAAATAAAAATCAAACGCTTAAAAATGTTGTTGTAAAAATCTTGGGAATTCCTCAAAAAAATGAAAAAGAGGATTTATCTCAGGAAGTCATCATACATCAAAAAAATTGTCGTTACCAACCTAGAGTGCAGGTTGCTAGATATGGTCAAAAGGTTCGAGTGATTAATCAAGATAAAACTGTGCACCATGTTCACTCAAAAACAAAAAATCAGCGGACGCTTATTTCAAGATCACCCATTTATAAGCAGTGGATCTCTGATAGTTCAAGCCCTGCTGCTTTGACCAAGATATTTAATCCTTCAGACGGAGAAATTGTCAAATTGGTTTGTGAAATCCACCCCTGGATGCAGGCTTGGTTATTATTGCTCGATAATCCTTTTTATGCGGTTTCCAACGATAGAGGAGAGTTTGAAATAAAAAATATTCCTGTAGGCGAATACACTCTTCAAACTTTTCATGAAGTTTA
>JAUHYS010000186.1 GCA_030426445.1 bacterium | reverse complement strand
CTGGCATCAAAGGTACAAATAATCAGCGTCTCGGTGGCGGTTTCACCAAAGGCAGTACTGCTATTCACATGGAAAACATATTGTACGGCATCCGAAAACTGGGAGTCTACTGTGGCGGCAGTGGTCACATTAAGAATTAAATTGAGTTTAGTGGCATCGCTGTTCATCCAAGCGTAAACGTCAGTCAAATCAGCAGCCGGATCATTGATTGCTGCGGGTGAATCCACATGATCTGCAGCAAAACTGGAAAAACTAAAAATAGAACAAAAAAAAGCCAATAAAACGGCTTTTGGCAGAACTTTCATAAAATCCCCCTTCCATAAGGTATTATTGGTTCGCCTTTAAATTGGTTATTATTATATTTGGAAAGTAAGGTAACCAAGCTAAGTAAGCTCGTCAACGAATACTTCTTTTTATTTTATTCAAGTTCTTATGCTTATTTTAGTGATATCATAGAGTCATTTTATAGCGTTGAGTCCCTTATTATGATGGGGTGATTGCCATGGTAGTAGGAATATTTTGTTTTAGAATACTATCGTTGACAGGATTCTAAGAATTTTGTACCTAGAAAAACCCGGGTGGATTTAAAGCCCGATGATCCGGCTTAGCTCAGTTGGTAGAGCAAGCGGCTGTTAACCGCTTTGTCGCAGGTTCGAGTCCTGCAGCCGGAGTTTTCATTGTTTAAAATACTTTTCAAACCCATTTTGCTTTTTGTTTAAAAGACGATTTAGTAAAATGGGTTTTTTGTTTACGCCCTCTAGTTCATTTTACCCCTGTTAGATGAAGCTAAAATTTAATCGAGAGTTTTAGATAGAATTTTAGAAAAACTTCCTTTAAAGAAATTTTAAATCAAAAAAGTGTCGACAAACGACAAAAACGACACTTTTTAAAATCTAAATTCAAACTTCAAAAAAAACAATGGGGGATGTCGACATGTCAAAGAACTCTGTGGAAAATCATTACTACCACAAAATATTAGAAAAAATCGAGCCCTTTTTAAAAGCGGAAACGCAAGCCGATGAATTTAATATCGACTGGATACGCATGCAAGGATACTGGAAAGCAGGGAAACTTTTAGAATCAGAATCTCACAAACTTGAAAAAAAAGAATTTAAAAAATTACGTCATTACATAAGTCGAAAACTTAAACTCAAAAACCGCCGCTTATTTCGGGTTCAGCAATTTTATCGTTATTGGCCTAAAAAAGCCCCTGCGAATAAACCCAAAGAAACCCTTGTCTGGACTAAATACGAAGAGTTACTGACGGTTTCTGACCCTAAGGCACGAGCTTATTATCTCAAAGAAACCCTTATGAGCGACTGGAGCTGTCAACAACTCCGCAAAGCCATTCGGCAAAACCTTTACCAAAACAAAAGCAATCTCAAGCGCTATGTGCAAGGCAAACTCACAAAGTTACACTCCCTCATCAATACCTTTTGGGCGCAGGTGATGAGGGTCATTGATGGTGATACCCTGCTGGTAAAAATCGATTTGCGCTTTGGCGTAGAAACTCTTGAGGAACTACGACTGCGTGGCATCAACTGTTATGAAATCAATGACCCCAACGGACTGGGTATCCAAGCTAAGGAGTTTGTCGAAAAAGAACTTCAAGACGCCGCATGGGTTTTGATCGTCACTTATAAAACCGACAAATTTGGTCGCTACGTCGCAGATATTTATTATTCCTCAGTTTATGAAACCGAAGAGGAGTTATTAGCCAAAGGCCATTTTCTTAATCAACGCTTGCTAGATGCGGGCTTGGCCAAACGGGTGGAGTATTAAAGAAAGTTCCAGGTGTGAATCAATTCACTGCATACAAAACAATGGGAAGATATTTAGCAAATAAAGTAAAATCTTTATCGGAAGTAAATATGGAAGATTTATTTCTTATTGCAACTGAACAAATTAAAAAGTCCGTATTCGAGCCTTGAAGGCCTTTTGATCGACATAGGTTGAAATATTTTGCAGCTCTAACATAGTCTTCTGTCTGCAGGTCTAAATCAGGAAAGGCCCTTAAATGTTTTTCAAGTTTTTTAAATTGCAACTCTTCACGAAGACCCGAAAGAATCTCTTGCCGGATCGGGCCTATGACTTGAACTCGGTGCTCTAAAATGAGTTTTTCTAAACTATCAACAAGTACTGACTTTTTAGGCCTTGAGCGACCTAAGGCTGTGGACCAAATACTTGTATCCACAATAACTTTCATTTCTTAGACCTCTGTTTTTTATGGTCATATCGAGGGTCATAGTTGAGACTTCCAAACAGGGAAATTATTTTTTCTTGCTCCAAATGATGAATGTAATCAAGCAAGGCCTGAGTCACAGCAGCCTTTTTGCTTGGGTGGGATCCCAGTTCAACCGCTTTCTTTATAAGTTTGTCATCAATTTGTAAATTTGTGGCCATCGTTTATAACCTCCACACATATAGTCACACAATAAACTGTGTGAGTCAATAGCCAACTTAGGTCGGGTTATAGCCTCATATCTTTTCTTTAGTAATTATCTCATTAATTTTATTACAGAGTTATTCATAGGGTATGCGCTAGAATAGCTCCGTCCCGACGCGCAATTTTTCTAAATACGCGGCATAGCCAAAACTGCGGTCACGCTTGCGACCACTTTGTTCGACGAGGATTCCAAGCTTTTCTAATGCAGCAATGGCTTTAGAAGCTGTGGGTTTGGTCGTGTCGAGCATCTTAACGACGCCAGGCATGGTGAGGATCGGGTGGAGTGGGAGTTGCTCAAACAACCGTACTGTGATGACAGTTGCCTCGGCTGCATCAATGACTTTCTTACGATCTTCGTTCACCAAGCCAAAGAGTTCTTGTGCAAGCCCTGCTGCTTCATCGGCAATCGTAGCGATGCCATCAAGAAAGAATTGTGTCCATAGTTCCCAATCGCCATGGGTGCGTACTCGGCTCAGGCGATCATAATACTCATCCCGGTTACGCTTGAAATAGAGACTCAAATAAAGCAATGGCTGTTCTAGCAAACCCCAATGTTCTAAAAGCAAAGTGATCAAGAGCCGTCCAATACGTCCATTACCATCCAGATAAGGGTGGATCGTTTCAAACTGAACATGCAGGAGTCCAATTCGAATCAACTGGGATAACTTATCATCAGCATGAATATATTTTTCAAAGTCACTTAAGAGCCTACCGAGAGCCTGCGGTGGCGGAGGGACAAAACGGGCAATGCCTGGTCTGGGCCCACCGATCCAGTTTTGACTACGGCGAATGGTACCGGGTTGTTTGCTGCCTCCACGTACCCCTTTCATCAATCGCTTATGCGTTTCATTGAGTAAACGCATGGATAGCGGCAAGCCATTCTTGCGACTCAAATGGCCACGCGCATATTTGAGAGCCTCGAGATAATTACAAATCTCCTCAATATCGACATCGCTCTTGCTGTCGCCGCTCTCATCAGCTTCAAAGCTAAGCAAATCCATGAGAGTGGCCTGGGTGCCTTCGATCTGTGAGGATGTCACGGCTTCTTTGCGAACAAAAGCGTAAATAAACCAATCCAGCGACGGGATCATCCTACCCGCTAGATTTAGCCGACTAAGAGCCTGCGTTGCTGCGCCTAGAAGCTGCTCTAGTTTGGAATCCATGGCCAGCTTAGGCCGGCTTGGCGGTAAGGAATGTGGAACAAAGGCTTTGACCGTTTCTCCCGCTACGGTGATAGTTTCATAGCTTCCTGTGTTTCTTGCCATAAGGATCTCTCTAGTAAAGAGAGCTTAACTAAATATACATAAAAGTAAAGCATATTTTACTAGCATTCCACCTTAGTAAAGCGACTCAAAGTCGCTCCAAAATTGAAATTGATTCAAACTTGTATTCGAACTTTTGATAAAAGGCGGGTGATTTTTTAAGAGTTTCGTGTAATTTAAGCTTTTCATATGACTAAAATAGCGCCAAAAATTCAATCTCCAAATGAAGCTGTTGATATTACTAACTGGCCGCTGGAGGAAGAATATGGAGGTGTTTATGCTAAGGGAGCCCGAGAAAAATCCATTGTATTTTGTCCTAAAGTAACAAACTATAGTTTTCTCATACCAGATAATGGCTACATCTTTAAACAATCTTTTCATCGATACCCTGAACAATACTGGATGGAAATTTTTGCCTATCGCTTGGCTTGTTTAATGGGAGTGCCTGTTCCACCTGCCTTTGTAGCTTATGACACCCATCAAAAAATATGTGGTGCCTTGATTGAATGGGTTGAGGAAGGCATATTAGAAGGTGGAAATTTTATGCGGCTGCTTATCAAAAATTATGACCTTAAAAAAGGAGAACAGCATAATTTTCAACAAGTCATGCAAGCAGCTCAATTGCTAGAAATTAAAAATGCTACTCAAGCATGGGCTAAAATATTCACTTTTGATGCAATCATTGGAAACACAGACCGTCATCATGATAATTGGGGAGTCACACTTGCATTAAGCGCTTTAATTACACCACAAGCTTATTTTTCTCCTGCTTTTGATAACGGCACCAGCATGGGGCATGAAATTATAGAGAAAAATTTTAAAAAATTTGAAAAGGACAATAAATTAAAAAAATATGTAGAAAATGGGCGCCATCATATGAAATGGTCCTACCCAGAAGAGAGAACTTATAATCATGCAGAGTTTATTAAAAAATTTTTAGAAAACCTTCCTGAAGAAAAAGAAAACATATTAAGTTGTCTAGAGTTTTCTATAAAGGATGTTAAAAACATACTCAAAGAATTAACTGAATTTAAAGTCATGACCCCTTTAACAGATAAAAGGGCAGCTTTAATGCTTAGCCTAGTAGAGTATCGAAAAAATTGGCTTTACGATACAATAAATTCAATATGAATATACATTGGATACAACATATTATCGAACCCCAACGTCTTTATTTGACTTGGATGCCACGTCCACCTGCAGAAAGACGTCGCTACACAGTAGCCGAA
>JAUHYS010000185.1 GCA_030426445.1 bacterium | reverse complement strand
TTGTTTATTTGCCATTGATTAGCGCCATCCCAGAAAAAATATCTAATGATTTATTAGTCCGTTTTGGTGACGATTTTAAAAATTTAAGTGAACTGGAGCGCTCGCTTCTTATTTGGACAGCAGTCATGGGCAATTCAAAAAATGAAACACTCCAGCAATATAGGCAAGAGCATCCTTCTGAAATAACAAAAGCTTTGGGTAAACTCGTGGATCATGGTTTTTTAGAGTCAGGCGGTAAGGGAAGGGGGACTCTCTATCAAATTGCCTCAAAAGCTCATGATTCTGCTCCTAGCTTCGAACATTTGGGGTCTAGCTTCGAACATTTGGGGTCTAGCTTCGAACATTTGGGGTCTAGCTTCGAACATTTGAATGAAAATTCTAATGAATTCAAGAGCTTATGGAAAAATACTGAGCATATCCGAAATAAGCGTAAGTGTTCGAAATCATTTATAGAATCTGAAATTCTTAAGATTTGTCAGGGGAGATTTGTTACGCTAAGAGTTTTAGGAAAGCTGCTTAATCGAGGTTTAAATACATTAAGAAATCACTACATCAACCCGTTGATAAAGCAAGATAAGCTGCTAGCTAAATATCCAGATACGCCAAGAAGCCCCAACCAAGCTTATCGATCGAAGTAAAAAGTAATCAATACCATGAACTCATTCCCTCAAAATGCAAAATTTTGTTTTCCTTGGAGGCCCTATCAAGCGCGGGTTTTAGAGGAGCTTGAAACTCATTTAGATGACGATCATCTCAATATCGTGGCAGCGCCGGGTTCCGGTAAAACGATTTTGGGTTTAGAAGTCATGTTACGCATTAGTCGACCGACGCTGATTTTAGCGCCTTCCATTGCCATTCGCAATCAGTGGGTCACCCGTTTTAAAGAAAATTTTTTGCAGACTACAGAAGCGCTCGATTGGATTTCTCAAGATATTCGCAATCCAAAGTTTTTAACGGTTTCGACTTATCAAGGCTTGCATGCGGCGTTTACCGATCAAAAAGAAATTGAGGAGGAAGGCGAGCTAGAGAATGAGGAGGAAGTAGAAGAGGAATTCGAAGAAGATAATTCATCCAGAAAACGCCGCAATTCCTTTACAACGGCAGAAACCATTTTAAAAAAACTGGAAGCTCAAGGTTTGCAGACTCTCATTATTGATGAAGCTCATCATTTAAGAAATGAATGGTGGAAGAGTCTCATCCATCTTAAAAACAATATTAAAAATCCCCATGTCGTTGCCTTAACCGCAACACCGCCTTATGATGTGTCTCCTCAAGAGTGGAAAAATTATCAAAACCTTTGTGGGCCGATCGATGCAGAAATTTCAGTTCCCGAACTGGTTTTAGAAAAAAACCTTTGCCCTCATCAAGACTATGTTTATCTCAACTCACTTTCGAAAGAAGAAGACCAAGTTGTCAAAGTCTTTCGAGAACAGGTCGATCACTTTCTCGAAAATTTGCGTCATAACAAGACTTTCATTGATTTACTCAAGCAACATCCCTGCCTTTTAAAGCCCGAAGAAAATATTGAAACGATTTTAAATAAGCCCAGCTATTATTCGAGCATTGCTATTTTTTTGCATGCGGTGGGCTACAAAGCGGCAAAAAAATTTTTAAAGATCATTGGCGGCTCGAGGTGGAGAGTGCCTGGCTTTGATCGGCAATGGGCAGAAATTCTTTTAGAGAACTTTTTATTTCGCGATGATCATTATTTAGAAAATCACAAAGATTTTCTAACCGAGTTAAAGCGCGAACTCAAAAAAATAGGTGCTATTGAAAGGCGCAAAGTTTTTTTAAATCATAATAAAGAGACAAAAAAATTACTGCGAGAAAGCCTTAATAAACTTAATTCCATTTTAGAGATTGTCCAATTAGAACATCAAAATTTAGGTCAGGAATTGCGTATGGTGGTGTTGAGCGACTTTATTCGCGCTGAGTATTTTCCTAAAGAAGTTGTCCCAGCATGCCCGCTCAATCGTTTAGGTGTGGTACCGATATTTGAAAAAATTCGACGAGACTACCCTCAAGCCACTAAGCTGGGGATCTTAAGCGGGTCTCTGGTGGTGATTCCTCAAAGTGCTGAGTCTTGTCTCAAGCGCGTTGCACAAAAGATGAATATCTCCGAGTCTCATCTTAAGATTTCAAAGTTGGCTCATGATGAAAAATTTATTCAGCTTGAGATTAAAGGGGAAAATAATCAAAAGATTGTCCAATTGATTACCGAAGTTTTTTCTCAAGGGGAGATCCAAATTTTAATAGGGACCCAAGCGCTTTTGGGAGAAGGCTGGGATGCACCTTCGGTGAATACTTTGGTATTAGCCAGCTTTGTTGGTTCATTTATGCTTTCCAATCAGATGCGGGGCCGGGCCATTCGCATCGACAAACAGCAGCCTGGTAAAGTCGCCAATATTTGGCATTTGGCTTCGGTGGAAAAGCATACACTTGAAACCAGTGATGATTTTAGAACATTAGAACGCCGTTTTAAGGCTTTTGTGGGAATTTCTTTAGTGGAGAATGCAATCGAAAACGGCATTCGACGCATGGCTATTCCGGCAGAGCCTTATAGCGAGGGCAAGATCCGCAAGATCAATGAAAAGACCATTCAGTTTGCCAGAGATCGAGACTTAGTTCGCAGTAAATGGGAGCAAGCCCTGGCCGCGGGTAAAATCAAAAATATTATTCCTGAATTGCAAACTGAAAAAACCGCACTGCCGCGAAACTTTTATTTTATGAACACCATTGCCGCACTGCTTTGGCGCAGTCTGCTGCTTGGGGCCTACTTTGCGGCTAATATTAAAGTCAATGCCCGTGGAACAAAGGATTTTAAGACTTTGCTGATTGTCCTGGGCTTTGTTTTTTTAGTCGCGTTGGTCGTTTCGCTTCCGGGTTTGATCAAAGCGCTTTGGTTGTTTTTAAAAAATGGCCCCATTGCGGGCCATATGAAACAAATGGCAGAGGTTCTCCTGAAGACCTTATGTCAGTTTGAGCTGATTAAAACCGACCCACAAAAAGTCAAAGTCATCGTCGAACGCAATGAAGTGGGCCAGGTTTTTTGTGGGATGGAAGGCGGCACTTCTTATGAAAAGTCGATTTTTTTGGATGCCCTGGAAGAAACCATCAACCCCATTCAAAACCCGCGTTATCTATTAATTCGTCAAAGCCGCTTTCTCTTTTTTAATCGCAGAGACTACCACGCTGTTCCCCAACTGATTGCCGCTAAAAAAGAATACGCCGAATTTTTTGTGCGTTTATGGAAAAAACATTTGGGCAAAAATAAATTGGTTTATACCCGCAATATTGAAGGTCGGTTGTGGCTATTGAAAGCGCGGCGGCATTCCCTAGCTGCGAGTTTTCAGAAAAGCTCGGAGCGGGTGGAGAGTTGGAAATGAGATTTACTTTCTTTTTGCGTGGCCAAAAAGAAAGTAACAAACAAAAAGGCCACCCCCGAATAAAATACCTAAATCCTTATTCACTTTCGCCCAAATTCGCAAACTCGTCCCGATTTTATCGGGACTCAAACAGTGCGAATTTGTTGGCTTCGTTCATACAGGATTTTACGGTATTTTTTCGATGGGGAAATTCTTATACGGAGGATGATTCGTCGTCCCCCTCTTGAGATCCCTGCCTTTTGTCCCGCATGTATGCGGGAAGGAGAGACAGGGGGCGTTTGATTCACGTCTATTAGTTTTGATAAAAAATTAAGTATTATTTTGTTTTCAACTTTTAATGCGTATAATTTATTAAGTTTATGTCTTATCCCAAAGAAAAAGCCATTGAAAATCTCAGAAACACTACTGAGTATTTACAAACAATCCTTCTAGGCCTTTGTTTAGCAAGTGCTGAAGAAGCAGTTCCGATAGATAGTGTACAAAAAATTCATGCAACTCTTGGGTCATGTATTGTTGATCTTACGGATTTTACTAAAGAGTTTATAAAAGACCGTAAAAATCAGAGGCGTTTAGACTCTATATTAGTCAAATTGATTAGCTCAGGGGTTGCAATGGCTTTTAATGTTGCTGAAAAATATTATAAGAGTAAAAAAGAGTGGTCTCAAAAGAGATGGCAAGCTCCTTACCCTTATGCAGCACAAATTCGTCATATGTTTTCACACGGCTTTGTGTGGAGTTTTGCTCCGCAGTGGGTAGAAAATTATAAAAAAGAAGAGAATCAATTTCCTATAGTTTATAAACACCTAAAGGTAGAAGAATCTTGGAATGGTAGAAAAGCGCGGGTTTCTGATTTAACTCCTCTTGGAGATTTTATTGTTCTTATCGAAGAGATAATTGAAGATATTTCAAAAAGCTGAATAAATTCCGAGTAAGAAAAAGTAATTCCTAATCAACCGCTATAAAAAGATAAACCTGCGGAGACTCCAATGTCCCGTTTTTGCGTTCAATAAAGGTAGAAATTTTTCTTTTTTTCTGAATCCAAGAGCCGATGGATGGAGCTTGTACGCGGTTAATATAACCTAAATGAGTACCATTTAGTAAAACTTGAACAGCATGAGAGTCATTTGGATTATTAGGCTCAGTTGCTAATTGAGCTACCATCCCTATCTGGATATTTTCGATTTCTTTGACTCCATCATAATAACGAAAACCTGCAATCTTTGTTAATAGTTCGCAAGGACCTTCGACATTTTCAAATGGATGAATAATATCAAAGTTATCATCGGGCAGTTTGGCACCCGAATATCCTAATAAGGCAAAATCACTAAATTGGCTATTTTGAGGCAATCGGATTGCTTCTAAATATTTACCGAAATCTCTTCTTTCGCGAGGTGGCAAGCGTCGCATAAAGACATCGAGAACTTTTTCGTGAGCGGAGTTTTCTAAGAGAAGTCCTGGATAGCCTTCAAATCCTAAGTCGATAGCTTTTTGATACTCAAGAGAATCGACACAATAATGTAAGGATACCTCTTCGCCAGAGCGTTTGAGTTCGGCTAC